>NZ_JBMVQP010000021.1:0-67896 GCF_050522425.1 Myroides sp. C6-3
GTGATTGACGGGTGTGATTGACGGGTGTGATTGACGGGGGTGATTGACGGGTGTGATTGACGGGTGTGATTGACGGGGGTGATTGACGGGTGTGATTGACGGGTGTGATTGACGGGGGTGATTGACGGGTGTGATTGACGGGTGTGATTGACGGGTGTGATTGACGTTATTTCAGAAAAATCTACCGTTATCTGTTCACTGATACCTGATAACTGTTTACTGTAACCTCCTAACCAACACCTTCTTCCCTTTGTTTTTAAAGCAATTACTCTGATAAAATCACAACAATATTTCTCTGATAAGGGACAAATACTAGGATATAATGCAAAAAAAAAGCAAACATGTATTTTGTTTTTACAAAAGTACTTGTACTTTTGTGTGTGAGGTTTGAAAAAAATACACAGTACTTACTTGTGTATACTTATTTTAAGATATCATAAAAATATTAGTGGGGACTAAATATATTATACTGAAATTCTTAAAAAACACAACCCCTTCGATAGCCTCAAACTTCGCTATGCTCTCGAAGGGGTTTTTTATTGGGGATGATCTATGAACGGTGAACAGTTAACGGTGAACGGTTAACGGTGAACAGTTAGCGGTAGATTTTGCTACAATAGCGTGTATTTTCTTTACACGAAAATCAACAAACCACGAGCAACCAACAAAAAAACAAAACAAAAACGCTAAAAATAAAAATTAATAAAAGAATAGTAGTACCTTTGCGCCTATTTTATTATTTATATGAACAATTTCGAACTATTAGGTCTAAATGAATTGCTACTATCTGCAATTAATGATTTAGGATTTGAGAATCCTTCAGAGATCCAAGAAAAAGCAATTCCTTTATTATTAGAAAAAAATACCGATATTGTTGCGTTAGCCCAAACAGGGACTGGGAAAACCGCAGCATTTGGTTTTCCGCTTATTCAGAAAATTGACCTGTCTAAAAAACACACTCAAGCGTTGATCTTATCACCAACGCGTGAGTTATGCTTGCAAATTGCAAATGAAATCAAACAATACTCTAAGTACGTAAAAGGACTTCATACAGTGGCTGTATACGGTGGGGCGAGTATTACAGAGCAAGCAAGAGAAATCAAACGTGGTGCACACATCATTGTAGCTACTCCAGGTAGAATGCAAGATATGATTAACCGCGGTATGGTTGACATCAAACATATTGAATATTGTGTGTTAGATGAGGCAGATGAAATGTTGAATATGGGGTTTTATGAGGACATCACCTCTATTTTAGCTGACACACCAGAAGACAAAAGTACCTGGTTATTCTCTGCAACAATGCCTGCTGAAGTAGCAAGCATCGCTAGAGAGTTTATGTCTAACCCTGCTGAAATCACAGTTGGACACAAAAACCAAGGTTCTACAAATGTTAGTCACGAGTATTATTTAGTTTCTGCTAGAGACCGCTACTTAGCGTTAAAACGCTTAGCAGATGCCAATCCAGATATCTTCTCTGTTATCTTCTGTAGAACGAAGAGAGATACACAAGCGATTGCTGAAAAATTAATTGAAGACGGTTATAACGCAGCTGCTTTACACGGAGATTTATCGCAAGCACAACGCGATGCGGTAATGAAAGCTTTTAGAGGGAAGCAAATTCAAATGTTAGTTGCTACTGACGTTGCTGCACGTGGTATTGACGTTGATGATATTACGCACGTTGTAAACTACCAGCTTCCGGATGAAATCGAAACGTACACACACCGTAGTGGTCGTACAGGACGTGCTGGAAAATCGGGGGTTTCTATGGTAATCATCACCAAAAGCGAGGCTCGTAAGATTTCTCAAATCGAACGCATCATGAAAACGAAATTCGAAGAAAAACCAATTCCTTCTGGA
Organism: Myroides sp. C6-3; assembly: GCF_050522425.1. Classification (NCBI taxonomy): domain Bacteria; kingdom Pseudomonadati; phylum Bacteroidota; class Flavobacteriia; order Flavobacteriales; family Flavobacteriaceae; genus Myroides; species Myroides sp. C6-3. The sequence goes on from NZ_JBMVQP010000021.1 coordinate 1,864, forward strand.
TTGGAAATCTGCGAAATTCAGTTGTATCACATTGCTAACCGCATCAAAAAGGTAGAGGTAAACCCTGAGATTGAAACCTTTTTACCTTCTATTACGGAGTTATTACAGGATTTAACGACGGAAGAATTAATCAAAAAAGTAGTTTCTGTTGAGTTTAACCACTTGTTAGAATACTACCAAAAATCGTCTAACAGCTTGACGAATGTTGGTTCAGCTGGAAGATCTTCTAAAGAAGTTCCTACGGATGGAGCGGTTCGCTTCTTCTTAAACTTAGGGGCAAAAGACGGTTTCGATTGGATGAGTTTGAAGGATTATTTGCGTGATACGTTAGAATTAGGTCGCGATGATCTATTCAAAGTAGACGTAAAAGAGGGATTCTCTTTCTTTAATACGGATGCAGAACACGCAGATAAGATCATGTCTATCTTAAACAACGAGACGTACAAAGAGCGTCGTGTGAATGTTGAAATCTCAAATAACGACGGCGGAAGAAATTCGGGCAGAAGAGATCACAACAGACGTGGCGGCGGTGGTTTCCGTTCTGAGCGCAGAGATCGCGGAGAAAGAAGCGACAGACGCAATGATCGCTCTTCGAGCAACCGTTCAGATCGCGGTTCTCGTTCTTCATCTGATCGCAACGACAGAGGAAATAGAACAGACCGAGCGCCAAGAAATGAACGCAGTTCTTCTAGAAGAAGTGGTGACAACAGCGCACCAAGACGTCCTAGAAGAAGTTAATCTGTTAATTTTTTTCAAATAAGATATAAAACTGTAAAATATCCACTATTTTTAAGCAATTATAAAAATGATGAGAAATTTTACAGTTTTTTTATTTACATGCCTACTCTCCTTTGCCGCTTGGAGTCAACAAGGATCACAAGTAAAAGGTACAATCTACAACGACAAATCTCTTTTGCCCGCTGATGATGTTAATGTGATTAACACTACGCAAGTGAAAGGTACCGTTAGTAAACGCGATGGCTCTTTCGTTATCGATGCCAACCTCAATGATTCTATTCACTTCTCTTTTCCGGGTTATTTGCCTATCAAACTAAAGGTGACGAATGACTGGTTAAACAACGAAAACTTAAAATTGTACTTGACGGAACAATCGATCGAATTGGCCGAAATCTTCATTAAGAAATACGACTTAACGGGTATTCTTGAGGTAGATACCAAGCTCATCGAACTCAACGATAAGCTTCAGGTTGACTTTTACAGACATCAGAGTATGCCTACGTATAATATCGCCGTTGGTAGTTACTTTAGTCCCGTTGATGCGGTGTATAACCTCTTCAAAGGAAAAACCAAAGAGCTCAAAAAAATCGAAAGCATCAAGGAAGATCAAAACATGATTGCTCTAATGCAAACGCGTTATGATCGAGAGATCGTTTGTGGTTTGTTGGGTATTACACAAGAAGATATCATCAAAACGCTTAAAAACTGCAATCAAACCGATCGCTTTATTTATACGGGTACTGATTTTCAGATTTATCAAGCCCTGAATGAGTGTTTTGAAAACTCAAAAATATTGGTCAGAAAACAAGCAAATACATCCAAGTAAGGGGTGTATTTTTTTTGTGGTTTTCTTCTTGAACTTACTCGCAAAAGCAAAAAATAAAAAGTATTTTTGTAGGCAATAACTACACATAACTAATTTAATTCTCGCACTAAAATGAATATCATTTTAAAATCTGCCAAAATTGTAGATCCTAGCAGTTCTTTCCACAATCAAACTGTAGATTTACACCTTAAGAATGGAAAAATTGAAAAAATAGCGAATTCTCTTGTTGTAGAAGAGGCACAAGTGATTCAATTGGATCAATTGTGCATTTCTCCAGGGTGGTTTGATACCTCTGTTTCTTTTGGTGAACCGGGTTATGAGGAAAGAGAAACGCTACTTCACGGATTAGACGTAGCAGCGCGAAGTGGATTTACTCAAGTAGCGATTGAATCAAATAACAATCCCATTACTGATAACCAAAGTGTTGTTAGCTTCATTAGACAAAAAGCGATGGGTCAAACAACGGAAGCGCTTCCTATTGGAGCCCTTACGGTAAAAAGCGAAGGAACCGACTTAGCCGAATTATACGACATGAAAAATGCAGGTGCTGTTGCTTTTGGGGATTACAAAAAAGCAATTGACAACGCCAATGTCTTAAAAATCGCACTGCAATATGTACAGGATTTTGATGGATTAGTAGTGGCTTTTGCTCAAGATAAAAGCATCAAGGGCAAAGGTGTTGTTCACGAAGGTATTACAAGTACGACGTTGGGCTTAAAGGGCATTCCTCCTTTAGCTGAAGAGTTACAGGTGGCTCGCAATTTATTCTTACTGGAATATACAGGGGGAAAAATGCATATTCCCACGATCTCATCGGCTAAATCAGTTGAACTCATTCGCGAGGCTAAAGCAAAAGGTTTGCAAGTAACGTGTAGTGTGGCTGTACATCAATTGATCTTGACAGATTCGAAATTAACGGAATTCGACAGCCGCCATAAGGTATCGCCTCCGTTGAGAGATGAACAAACGAGACAAGCGCTACTTGCTGCTGTTCTCGACCATACGATTGACTGTATTACCACCGATCACACGCCTTTGGATATCGAACACAAGAAATTGGAATTTGACTTAGCTACATCGGGAACGATCGGATTGGAATCTGCTTTTGGAGCGCTAAATACTTGTTTGCCGATTGAGGTAATTGTAGACAAGCTAACTGCAGGACGTCGTATCTTTGGTCAGGCAGAAGCCAGAATTGAAGAAGGACAAGCAGTCAACTTAAGCTTGTTTACTCCTGCGGGCAGCTGGACGTTTACCAAAGAGGATATTCGCTCTAAATCGAAAAACTCAGCTTTTTTAGGCGAAGCAATGAAAGGGAAGGTATATGGCGTTATCCGCCAAGACAAACAAACATTTAATTTTTAGTTCAACTAAAAACAATTTATATTTTCAAGTACTATGATCAAAACATTTACTGCCAAAGAAATTGAAAGCGGAAAAAATATGGCAATCGCCTCTCACCTAACTATTCTAGGTTGTATGATTGTTATCTTTATGAATATTGAACCCAAAAATAGATACACTGGATTCTACATCAAACAAACCTTTGGTTTGCATTTGATGTTCTATGTATTCGGGTATTTTGTATCGAATGTGGATTCTCTATTGGCAACGGTTCCCTTCTATCTTTGTTTTGTAGTTTTGTGGTTCTACAGCTTCCTGGGCGCACTTCAAGGTGATGTTCGCGCATTACCAGGCGTTGGTAGTTACTTTCAAAAATGGTTTGACAAATTATCGGCATAACTATGGAAACAGCATTATCAATCAATTACTTGATTCAAGAACCTAAAGTAAAAAAAGATAAAAATCCGTTGATCGTCTTACTACACGGTTATGGTAGTAATGAAGAGGATTTATTTTCTTTTGCAAGCGAACTCTCTGAGGAGTATTATATTGTATCCGCACAAGCGCCTTACCCTGTTCCGCCTTATGGCTATGCTTGGTATGCGATTCACTTTGACGCAGATGCCAACAAATTTTCTGATGATCAACAAGCGATTGAATCTCGTGATTTAATTGTTCAATTTATCGATGAGTTAGTTCAGACATATCCTATTGACAGCGCTAACATTAACTTGGTAGGGTTTAGTCAAGGCGCTATTTTAAGCTATGCCATTGCACTTTCTTATCCTGAAAAAATCAATAAAGTAGTTGCACTAAGCGGATATTTTAATGCAGCTATTATTAAAGAAGGGTTTGAACAAAATGACTTTAGCAACTTGCGCTTTTTTGCCTCACATGGTACAGTAGATCAGGTCATTCCGGTGGAGTGGGCCAGAAAAACTTCCCCTATTTTAGAGGCACTTCGCGTTCAACATCAATACAAAGAATATCCCGTTGGCCACGGTGTTCATCCACTAAACTTCGCCGATTTTAAGGCGTTTTTAGGATAGGTTTGTTCGGTGAGAGGATGAAAGGAGAAAATTTTCGTCTAAAGAATAAAAACAAAAAAAACAATCCTAATTAAAGGATTGTTTTTTTTTGTTTCTGTACTTTTTTCGTTTTTAGAGCAAGTAAAACCGTTAACTGTGTTAACTGTTCACTAATAATTAATCTGCACCCATCCCGTGCGTTGTTTTCCGTGTGAAATGACAATATAGTAATACGTTGCAGCGGGCAATTGATTGCCGTTCTTATCTTTCCCTTCGAATTGGTTGGTATAATTTTCGCCATGTGCATACACTTCCCTTCCATTGCGGTTAAAGATCTGAATCTTAGAGATTCCGTGATTACTTAAGTCAAAAGTATCATTGATACCATCGCCATTAGGAGAAAATCCTTTGGGAATTGGACAGGCTTCAAAGTTGATTACAAAGCTACTTTCATCCCAACAATTTACAGCATTAGGTCCATTTTGCGCATAGATGTAGATTGTAGTTGGCTGTATAATTTCCTCACCTGCTTGTAAGACTTCACCTCCCCCCCTTGGGGCCGTGTGATAGCTATTATTGGCTGACAATTCTGGCAAGAAAAAGCGCTCACATTGGATATTTTGATTGTCTATTTGATCCGCTACCGCAGCTTCATAAATCGTCAAGTGAACCACACTTTCACCATAACAAGAGGAGCCATCCTCACTTTTGTAAATGTAGAGGGTTGACGTTCCTAGTACCTCATACAGATCTCCAGCCTCATAAGCGATTCCCTTTCCTGTAGGTTGAGAAAAATAGCGTTCGCCTTCTGCCAGAGTAGGCAATACATAACTTTCACATGCCGTTATCGCAGGTAGTTGCGTAACTACAATAGGCGCAATACGCACTGCGTCAAAGGTGAGTATTTGCGTGCAATGCGTCAATTTATTCAAAAGCTCCACATAGACCGTTTGACGTGTTTCAACTGTAAGAGGGCCTTGAATTTCTCCAGTAAGATCGGCGTTTTCAAAAAATCGCACCTCAAACTTAGCTTCACTTTGTTCCCCTAATAACGCTCCCAGTAGTTCTCTTTGCTCAGTGAGTTCAATCTGAACTTTATTATCCGGATCAGAAGTACTTCCACAAGCGTACACATCAGGCAGTTCAATAGCTGGGAAATCTTCTTTTACAAATTTGAACACGCGTTCTACAACGAGGTCATCTCCCTCACACATAGCATAAGTTGCTCGCGCAGTATACGTAGTAGATTCCGTTACCTCAACCTCTATTTCCGCATCCGCTGAATAGAAAACATTGTCTTTATACCATTTAAAATCCACAGTAGATTCCCCATCCGGTGTAAATCGCCACGCTTCATTTGAAGCTGTCCAATCGCCAGTATTTCGATTCTCCGGAGTATAAGCTAGCGTACCCTCGCCATTTTGAATACCAATCAAACCATTGCCATTATTGTGTCTAGGGTTTGCCTCAGGATTGACAGGTACAGGCACTGTAGGTCTATTTTTGACATAGACATCGATACTATTTGTTCCTTCATACAGGACAATTTGTGAGGTTTGTGTACTGCCTTCAATATCATTTATATCATAATAACGATCGTACAATCCCATATGATAGATATTAAAGACCAATGCCCTACAAGGATAGGTCCCTAAAATTTGATAGTTTATAGAAAAATCGTCAGGAGAAGCAGAAGGATCTAAATCTTGCATTACTCCAAAGATAGCATTGAGGAAAGGAGCATTCTCCTCTTCAGAAGCAAACGGAATCGGTTGATCAAAAAACCAAGAACTAAACGATTCCGGTTGATACCTTCCCCCTTCGACTTCGTCGGCTATACTAAAAGTAATAGCTCCATTCGTAGAAATCAATACACTGTTGTATGACTGATCAAAAAAGCAAAAATCAAACCCAAGCGCAATGCGTTTTGACCATTCATCATCGATGGTTAGATCGACCATATCACCTCCAATAAAAGGGAAAGGCGGATTGTATTCAATGGCTTCTACCTTATACATATTTGTTCTTTTGCTATTGAAATAGCTGACATTTAGTTTTTTTGTTACAGGCCCTTGCTCACAGATTACATACGTATTGCTTTCATTAGTAGGCGTTCCTTCTATTCCACCCTCTAAATCAATACAAACAGGAGGAATAAAATAAGAATACAGCGTTGGTCCGACCCAGATTGCTTTATCGTCCCCTTCTATGGCCTCACAAATAGCACGAACATAGTACACAAAATACTGTCCTTCTTCAACATCCTCGAGCACTAAATGTGGATCCCCTTCCACCACAATACCAGGCGTTGCAGCATCAGGAGCAGGATTCCCTTGCAGCGTAGTAAACACTTCCCATTTCGTTTCATTTCCTTGAGGCGTCCAAGACAAACGCATTGCATTAGTATGACTCACTCGTTCCGCTATTGGATTTTTCACACTGAGACAAGTAGAGACCGACACCCTAACATTGTCAATAGCAGCAGGCGGTTGCAGTCCTCCTTCTTCCTGATTTATCCACTCAAAAACAACGCGAATGACTTCCCCTTGATTCTCTCTCACATCAATAACCGCAGCGGCTGTTTTCCAGTCAAAAGAGGCCCCATAATAAGGTTGCCCGACGAGCACATGAGTTTCATTTACTGGCAATACCTCCCCACCAGTCGGAACAGTTGAGTTTGGCACTTTGAGTACTCTAAAATAATCTTTGGGATTATTTCTACTAATTTCCCCTTCTGCCATCCAGTCGAATGTTAGCGTGAGTTCCTCAGCATCAACAGGCACTACAATATCTCGATATACATGAGAAACAGAAGCTTCTTGAACATTGTACGCATAATTTTGTCCTTGATTTTCAGAGATATAGACCGCTTGAGTTCCTTGATTGGCAATTGCCCCCCCTCTGGTCCAAGCATTGATTTGCCCTACATCTACACTCCAGTCCATCCCATCCTCAAAACCATCCGTAAAAGGCAGATCCGCGGGAACCTGCTTTGTAATAAAGTGAATAGGCTCAATCCAAAAACCAGTAGTTCCATCCCCACAGCGAGCGCGTACCCAAACATAATAGCGAGTATTTGCCTGTAAATCAGTTAAGGCCAATGAACTTGTAACATTCGCATGGGTTGGCGTTGTCGTATCTAAAGGAGGAACAGCAGTAGTAGCGACATAGACATCGTAGTTGGTTACCCCATCAGCTGGGTCCCAACTAATTTCAGCGCCATTTTGCGTTATTTCCGTTGCGGAAGTACCAAAGGGCTGCGGACAATTAGCCGTTTTCACTACAAGATTATCCACCACAGCAGGCGGTTGATTTCCACTAAAACCCAAATTGATCCATTCGAAAATCAAACGCGCCTGTTGTCCAGCAAAAGTGCGGATATCCGCTCGAACCTCTGAAGATACAAATACGTTCGAATCAGTAAAACTCAGCTCTTGTCCCAATTGAATATGGCGATCATCACCTCTTAGCTCACGACCTGCAACAGGAACATAAGAAATGGGAACAAGCCAGATCTTAAATTGATCCGTATTCGCCTCACCCCTATTCCTCCAATCCAATGCTACAGCTAGATCACTCGCTCCCTCTGGGATAATGAGATCTTTAAACACATGAGATACCTGTCTTTGATAGCGATCATAGTGGTTACTTAGCCCCCCATCATCCGTAATATATAAAGCATGCGTTCCGCCGTTGTTCACAGCTTCCCCGATGATCCAAGTATTAATTGCATCATTACTCCATCCAAATAGAGGTTCATCCTCAAAATCTTCCACATAGGGTAAGGCTACCGGAACTAGAGTCGTTCTAAAAGACACAGGACCTGCCCAACTTGAAAAGACATCCCCCGTGGCCGTGGTACATTTCGTACGTACATAAACCTCGTAAATCGCATCATTTTCTAACCCTTCAGCAACAAATTCAGGGCGTTCCACCGCCACTCCATCTTCAGGCACATCACTCCCCACAGGCAGAACAGCCACCTCCCATTGCAGCGATGATTCACTTGCCGTCCATGCAATTGTTGCCGAATCCGCATCCACCTCGCGAACCACAAGATTACGTGGCAATTCGCACGCAGGTATATCTTCAATTCGCACGTTGGCGATCGATACTAATCCCCCTTGATTTCCCCCAGAAGGGATATGCCAAGCCAGCGTAATATCCCCAATAAGAGGATTCCCTTCCTCATCTACTAGAGGCACAACTTCTTCTGTAAACACCAGCGAATTATAGTTAGCTACAGGCACTAAAGTATGCGTAAATTGAGTAACAGCAGCTCCAGTATTCGAATACAGAATCCTAAAAGGATCTCCTTCAATAACAGCACCCGCTTTATACGAATAGACTAGCTGTTGATTTCCCGTTAGCTTCACTGTAGGCGTAATCAACCAATCGTCATTTACACCCCCACTACCACTGCGATCAATCATAGCAACTGGCATAAAATAATCAGGTTGAAGTCCACCCTCTACCATAAGTTCAGAAAACTCCCATGTTGCATTCCCTTCATTATTCGCTACCCTCGTCCAGCAGTCTCGGCTTAACGATTCAAAAGAAAAATCCTCAACAAAAGGCAGTTGATCTATCACCCCACAATCGATCGCTGCGATTGACAACGCGCGAACAGCCGCAGGAACAGTACCCAATCCCTCACCTTGATTTACCCATTCCAATACAATTTTGACTGGCGTACCAGCTAAAGGTCCCAATTCGACCAAAGCATTTTCACGTTGAACCATCCAACTATTTTCAAAATAAGCAAAAGGGCTGATCTTCATTCCTTGACTATTTTCAGCCGTAATAGGTACATTTGCAGTGGGAACGAACGCTTGAGGTACAAGCCAAACCTGAAGGTAATCCCTTCCTATCAATTCACCCCGTTCTTCATCAAAAATACTATACCCACCACTTACCCAATCGAAGTGTACTCTAACCTTATCAATGCCACTGGGTAATTGAAAACTTTTATAAGCATGAGAAACTGCTGCTTCATCATTCACATACGCAAAGGTATCAGCCCCCTTGCTTACATACAAACCCACGCTTTCTTCCCCTTCAGCCAAAAAATCCTCAGGAAAGCCCGAGAACCATTGATTAACAGTTGAATTAGAAAAGCTCCAACCCGCAGCATTATTTTCAAAATTATCTTCAAAAACAAGAAGACTTCGAAGTGTTTGATCATATGCAAGTGCCGTGTTGCTTTGAACCACTTGCTTATTCCCTTGCTCTGGTATCCACCAAGACAAAGAAGTAGAAGCAAATGCAAGAACTGGTAAGACCACAAGTACAATACCTATCCAACTTATTCTTTTATTTAACATAAAGTATTCCTTAGGATTAATATTTCGTTATAGCAAAAATAAGTAAAAGAAAAAGTACAAAAAACACACTATTTTAACTTAAATAAACAAATCATAAAGAATTATCGATAAAAAACATATAAATGAAACTAATTCAATAAATTAAAAGATAAACGAAAGAAGAAGAATCCATATTTAACACCTACAAATTTACGCCCCCTTCATCAATAGGACTATCCCCCTACCCATCAACTACTTACAGACCCTAAAAGTCGACATTTTGCGATTTTTAAGCCTTAGGACTATTCCGTAAAACAACAAAAGCTTGCGTCTAGATCAGACGCAAGCTTTTGGTATTTTATCTTTCGGCTAGACTTAAAAATAACGAGAAGAGCTCGATACCTTTTTAGACAAGAAAATGTCGTATAAGACCATAAATTCACGAGATCCTTTAGCTGCTTTATTGATATCCGAAGTAATATAATCATAAGCGTAACCCACGCGAAGTTGAGGGGTAACGCGATAGTTGATCATTCCACCTACAGCATCTTCTAAGCGGTAGCTCATACCCGCTTCGATTTTATTTTGGTACATTACATTCACGTTCACATCAAAAGACACCGGGGAGTTCATCGCATACTTGATCATGGTAGAAGGTTTCAACTTCCAATCGCGATCTAAGTCAAACACATATCCCCCATTTAAGTACATATGGATTTCGCGTTGCCCAAAGTCTTTACCATCGTAATTGAGGTAGTATTCTTTAATCAAGTTGGGCACACCTAAGCCAATAAAATAGGTATCTGTATAGTAATACGCCCCAATACCGGCATTAAACAACGTTGATTTGCTATCTTCACCAAAAGCGGGATCATTGGGGTCAAGGGTATATCCATTTCCGACATCAGAAAACAAAAACACCAACCCTAAAATAAAATACCCTCAACATTATTATACAAATAAACAGAAAAACAGAACAACGTTATCATAAAACCCAAAAAAACACAATAAGCCAAATCTCATATAGCTAAAATAAAGTTATTATTTAACACAACATAGCTTTCCATTTACACCTTTTTCTCCACATAATGGAGGAAAAAACCATAAAATAATCAAACTAAAACACCCAAAGGCTTATTTTTTTCTAACATTCCATCCTTAACAAGGGTATAAAATAGGATTAATAGTTACTTTTGTTTGAAATGATAAAAAGAGATGACAGAACAGAATAAGGATCATTCAAACGTACACCGCAAACTAAAAGCCCGTCACTTAACTATGATAGCCATTGGAGGCTGTATTGGCACGGGATTATTTATGGCTAGTGGAGAAGCCATTCAACAAGCAGGACCAGGTGGTGCTGTACTTGCCTATCTTGCCATTGGTATCATGGTGTATTTCTTAATGACCTCTTTGGGAGAAATGGCTACCTATCTACCAGTTTCCGGTTCATTTAGCACCTATGCCTCTCGTTTTGTTGACCCTTCTTTAGGTTATGCCTTGGGGTGGAACTACTGGTTTAATTGGGTGATTACTGTTGCTGTTGACGTTTCCATAGCGGCGTTGGTTATTTCGTATTGGGAGCCAATGAATTTCTTACCGCCTTGGGCGTGGAGTTTGGGCTTTTTCCTTATTATTGTTGGACTCAATACCCTTTCCGTTAAGGCTTATGGAGAATCAGAGTATTGGTTTGCCTTTATCAAAGTTGTTACGGTTGTTATCTTTTTACTCGTAGGTCTATTGACTATTTTTGGTATTATGGGGGGAGAATACGTTGGTTTTACGAATTTTACGATTGGCGATGCTCCTTTCCTTGGGGATGGATTTTCCGGTAAGTTTCTCACCGTTTTAGGAGTATTTTTAATTGCGGGCTTCTCTTTTCAGGGAACAGAGTTAATTGGCATTACGGCAGGAGAGTCTGAAAATCCAGAAAAGAACATTCCAAAGGCAATTAAGCAAGTATTTTGGAGAATTTTAATTTTCTATATTCTCTCTATTTTCGTCATTGGATTACTCATTCCTTATACAAGTCCGGCGCTTCTAGGTGCGGATATCACAGAAATTGCAAAATCGCCCTTTACTTTAGTCTTTGAGAAAGCGCATTGGGCCTTTGCAGCCGCCTTGATGAATGCAGTTATTTTAACGTCTATCTTATCCGCAGGAAATTCGGGTATGTATGCGTCAACGCGTATGCTATACGCTATGGGGAAAGACGGGATGGCCCATCGCTCATTTGGAAGAACAAATAAACAAGGCGTACCCATCATTGCCTTAGTAGCGACAGCGCTTGTTGTATTGCTCATCTTTATTGTGCAATCTATAACACCACAAGCGGTGGACTTTATTCTCGCAGCTTCAGGACTTACGGGATTTATCGCTTGGTTGGGCATTGCAATCAGTCACTACCGTTTCCGAAGAGCCTATGTTGTTCAAGGAAACGACACCAATCGCTTAGTCTACAAAGCTAAACTTTTCCCTTTTGGTCCCATCTTCGCCTTTGTGCTTTGTTTGTTTGTGATCATCGGTCAGGATAGTCAAATGCTGTTTGAAGGGGTGGTCGATTGGCAAAGAATACTCATCACGTATATGGGAATTCCCTTCTTTTTATTCTTCTATTTCTATCATAAATTGAAGTTTAAAACCAAGGTAATTCCGTTGAAAGACGTCGATTTGACGAAGTAGTTTCTCCCTTGTATAGCTGGCCTTTTCCTTTTTGTAGAATGAAAAGGCATCGTTTCCCTGCCTTTTACGCGCTAGAAAAACACGCATTGATACGGGGAGGAAGAAGAGCTATTCTCTCCTATTTTTTGTGATTGACAATGAGAAAAACCAAGTCTTCTTTGCTTTTAGCCTCGTTAAAAACACCTTCGTGAAACAGGTTTAATTTGCTCAACAGCTGCAGCAGTTTCCTTTTTTCATTGGTACTGAGGTTTGCGTTTATCATTTGCGCAATTTGTTGTATTTGACGCTTATTGCGCACCAACTCAAGTTGCCCTAAGTCTGTAATTTCAACAATTTTACTGCGTTTATCCGTTTCAGAATCTTTTTGTACAACAAAGCCTAGTTCAATTAAACGTTTAATAATTTGCATTCCGGTCGGTTTTTCTTGCGTACTCTTTCGGATTAACTCCATCTTCGTCATGCCACCATGCACCCATAAATTTATTAAGAAGATCAAGTTATCATGCATAAAAAAAGGGCTTTCTATCAAATGAGAGCGCCAATACATTTTAGCATAATTCGCAAGTTTAAAGAACGAAAGAGTAATATCTTGTTCTGGTGTGATCATTAAATCCCCAAATTCTTCCACTTCTTCCCCTTCTTCCTGTAGGTTGTGTTTATCGTAAACCCATTGCTTAAATCCCGTTATATTAGGAGTATATATCGCAAATAACTCATCTTTCGTTTCCTTTTCAAATTCGAAAAGAAGATGCATAAAATCAAGTAATAATTTGTGATTCATTTTAACTTAAATATATATATATAACATAACGTTAGTAAGGAAACTATTGTGCCAAATATATTAATTTAAACGTATTTTAGAAATTATCGTATCATCATCTTTAAAAAAAAAACACCTTCTAATTGCTAAGACATCGTCAATTTAACAAAAGAATATGTAGTTATTCCCTTTGAATGTTCGCATTTTAAGAACTTTTTGGTCGTATCCATTTTTTACAAAACCGTGCATTTAGAAGTAAATCTTCTAAAAAAAATGATTTTACCTTTCCCCTATTCTGTGTTTTGCTTTCCACCCTCCTCATTTTTTTTAGCCTATTCTTTAACTAAAGACAGCTCAAGAATATTGGTCACAAAACATAAAAGCCCTACCTTAGTGCGCATTAAAATTAATCTCATCACAGCATGAAAAAAATACAATTACTTGCCCTAGCCTTCCTAACTGGTCAGCTACTATTTGCACAACGCAATCTTACCATGCAGGAGGCGACCTTAGGACAGTACACTTCTTTCGCTCCGGAGAACTTAACACAACCGAGTTGGAAAGATATCAATGCTTTTTCCCATTTAAACACCAAACGCGATAGTTTATTTGTTCGCACGCAGGTAGCCAATTGGACACCTACTTTTTTATTCAGTGCCACAGATTTAAATCAAGCCTTAGCACAGTCTATCACAGAGGCTAAGTTTAACCTGAGGTCTCTTCCTTCGGATCTCACATGGAAAAACGCAACAACAGCAACGTTCTCGGTACTTGATTCAGATAAAAAGTACAAGTGGTTGTTCCACTATACACCTGCCGATCAAAAAGTAGCGCTTATTCAAAAAGTACCTCGTACAGGAGAAGAATCTATTTTATCGCGAAACAAGGAGTATGTAGCGTGGTTAAACGGCAATAATATTGAAATTTCCGACAAAAAGGGGCAAGTGAAAGCCGTAACACAGGATACAGATCCAGCCATTGTAAACGGAAGTTCGAATACCCACCGCAATGAATTTGGAATTAACAAAGGGATGTGGTGGAGTCCGAAACAAGAACAATTGCTTTACTATAGAAATGATCAATCACAAGTAACGAATTACCCCTTAGTACAATGGAATTCTAGAGTAGCTGAGAACAAGGATATTAAGTATCCGATGGCGGGTATGACGAATGAGCGTGTTAGCCTTGTTGTTTACGATGTGTACACCCAAGCTAAAGTAACCTTACAAACGGGAGATCACGATCAGTTTTTAACGATGGTTACTTGGGATCCTTCGGGTAATTATGTTTATGTAGGTGTTTTAAACCGCGAGCAAAACCACTTGAAGCTCAACAAGTACAATGCAGCAACGGGAGGATTCGAAGGAACCCTATTCGAAGAAAAGTCATCAACCTATACAGAGCCGTCCCAAGGCATAGTATTTAATCCAACAGACAGCAAAACGTTTATTCATTTCTCAGAAAAAGAAGGATATCGTCAGATGTACCTCTATTCTACCGAAGGGAAGCTGATCAAATCGCTAGGTCATGAATCGGTGATTGTAGAGCATTTCTTTGGATTTGATCCTGAAGGAAAAAACATTTACTATACGGGGGTTACAAATCAAGGATTAGATCGTCAGTTGTTTAAGGTAAATATTAAAAAAGGAAAAACAGAACAAGTGACCACTGTTTCAGGAACCCATGACATCTTGTTTAACCAAGATAAGAGTCTGTTCTTAGACCGGTTCAACAGCTATGACGTTCCCAATCAAGTCTCTGTTGTATCGACATCCAACCAAAAGGAGACTATTCTATTAACGGCTAAAAATCCGTATGACGGTGTGATTAACCTTCCCAAAACGGAAGTATTCACCTTAACCGCAGCGGATGGCACAACACCGTTAAACGCGCGTATCATTTACCCGGCAAACTTTGATGCAAGTAAACGTTACCCTGTTATGGTTTATGTATATGGAGGCCCCCATGCGCAGTTAATTACCAATACTTGGTTAGAGGGCTCATCCCTGTTCTTTCACTATATGGCACAACAAGGTTATCTTGTTTTCACGGTAGACAACAGAGGTAGCTTCAATAGAGGACGAGATTTTGAACATATTATTCACCGTCAATTAGGACAGCAAGAAATGGCAGATCAAATGCAAGGCGTTCAATACTTACAAAGCTTACCATTCGTTGATCAAGAGAAAATCGGTGTTTACGGCTGGAGTTTCGGAGGTTTTATGACGACGACACTATCGGTTAATTACCCTTCTATTTTTAAAGTAGGTGTGGCCGGTGGACCTGTTATGGACTGGAAGATGTACGAAATTATGTATGGCGAACGCTACATGGACACGCCTGCTGAGAACCCAGAAGGTTACGAGCGCACAAGTTTGTTGAACAAAGCCCAACAGCTAAGCAACAAGCTTTTGATTATTCACGGCGCACAAGATCCTGTGGTTGTACAACAGCATTCGATGCTTTTCGTAGAGGCGTGTATTAAAGCCAATAAGCAAGTCGATTATTTCTTATATCCAAGTCACGAACACAACGTAAGAGGACTAGATCGCGTGCATTTAAACACTAAAATTGCACAATACTTTTTTGATCACTTAGCAAAACCAGCCCAATAAGAACCGATAGGTTCACTTTGACATACAATGGGGAAATCATAGTGATTTCCCCATTTTGCGTTTAAAAAAGAGCCTGTATAAAAAATTATACAGGCTTGACAAACTAAAAAAACGCATCAATCCTTATTCACTGGAATAAGTAATCTTATTTTTATTCGCTAGCAAAGAAACAGTTCTAGCGATTGTGCCTTTACCGAAACGAGTTGACTACTGGTATAGAGCAAATGAAAAACAAGTTCGTCATCTACCCTTACTGCTGTTAATTCGCTTTGTTCACTATATTCTTCAAGGAGTTCTTCTAAACTATCGACATCCGCATAATAACAGGCATTGAGCCATACGATATATCCTTTCCATCGACCTTTGGTAATTTCTGCGTATTGATTTCCCTCGTGATCCTGTGCAAATACAAACAAAAAATCCGCGAGTATAGAATCTTCATTTCGCTCAATGACATCTAAAGAATCGTCTAAGCCATTGAGGGTGTACCACTGCATGACCGTAGAGAAATTGGCAACCCCTACAGTGGGAGAATCTAGTGTTAGTGTACCTTTTCCTTGGCTTTGCACCAGGAGTAATTTTCTCATTTCTTCTGAAAAGCCAAAACGCGTTTGCAACTTATTGACTTCTTTGCCAATAGAAAGATTAACTCCTACATCTACAAAAAAAGCATGTGTATAATACTGTTCCATATTTCACTTTTTTGATCAACTAAATTTCATCAAAAAAACAATAGGATCAACGGTTAATCCGTATGATAACCATTTGATAACACGTCCGTAATAAAGGAATTCAACTATAGTTTATGTTTTTTTTTTAATCTGCTCAATGAAAGCAGAGGGCGAAATGCCCTTAATACGTTTAAAAGTGATGGTAAACCGACTGTGAGAAGCAAATCCACACAAGTCTGCCAAGTAGCTAATTTTATACTTGAGCATTTCTGGATTGGCTTGAAGTAATTCCACGATATAATTAATGCGCAGGGTGTTAATATAGCTCGAGAAGTCTTGGTGCTTATGATGTTTAATCACATAAGATACATAGCGGTGATTGACACCAATCTGACTAGCGAGTTTACTCAGGGATATCTCGTGTTTTAAAAACCCCTGTTGCCTTTCGAAATGCTGGATTCCCGTTAAGATGAGATCCTCCATTTCCTTAGAAATATAGTTGTGATCAACTGTACCTTCGCTTTTATTTTCTTCGACCCCACGTTCTTCGACCGAAGGCAAAAGCGGAGCAACATCACCTTGTACACGGACAGCTTCCTGTTTCATTTGCTTTCTTCTATAGTAAAAAGCAAAAGACAAGAACAACAGAATACCCCCACCAATTGACAGACTGTACCCGACGTATTTTTGATACGCTTTACTGAGCTCATCTTCTTTTTCATAGTAGGATTCTACTAGATAATTGGAAATCTTTGCTTGAACACTTAATTCTTGTTCGACAAGTTTGACGTATTTTTCGTTGTACAATACAAAATTTTCGGCATCCCCAATTTTTTTGGCATACGTAGACAGCGAAGCAAAGACCTGCTTTTTTAGGGCTAAGAAATCCGACTGTTCTGCTACTTGTTGTGCCTTATGAAGGAAAAGAACCGCTGTTTCATAATCTTGGTTCAGCAAATGAGCCATACCTAAGTTATTGTAAATAAACCCTTTCAATGGACTTTCAGGTTGATCAGAAACCGCTAATTCCCGTTGTGCAAGCTCAAGCGTTCGAATTGCCAATACATACTCACGCATTTTGATGTAATTCTCCCCAATTAATTGATCCGTACTTGCGAGGTAGAACGATCTCCTTTCTGGCAGCTCTATTTTTTCAAACACTTTTCTCCCTGTATCCAAGGCTAAAAGCGCATCAGAAAAACGCAAGCCTTTCATGTGATAATAGGCTTGTTCTTGTTGTAAATTTCCCTCGAAGATGGTTAATTCTACAGGATCACTTATCTGTTTACTCCAGTTTTTCGCTTTATTTAAGGCGATTTTCCCTAGGCTTTCAATTCCATTCTCCCGATAAAGTGTAGATAAAGATCCCTGGATTCTCGCTTGTAAAGTAGCATTTTTTGTATTTGTAGCTAGGCTATCAGCCTTTTTCAACGTCGCGATAGCTTGATCTCGAACCCCATATTGTCGTAGTAGTGATGCTTTGAGTAAATAAACTTCTATTTGTTCTGCTTCCGTGGTGGTTTTCTTTTTTAAATCATGGATATGTTTAAAAACATTTTGTGGAGTTGAAGTTAGGATCACTTGTGTGGTGTGTTGATAGAGGCTATCAAACGCATTATTTTGGGGATAGCCAATATTCGTAATCAGCATACAAAATAGTATTCTAAAGTTCATCAAATCGCAATTTTGAAGCAAATTCAAACGGGTATGCTTCTATTAATTAAAACGGAATTTACAGCTAGCAACATTTGCCACTTTAAGCGTCTTTCTATCTTTTCCATTCAAAAGTGATAGCGCTAAAGCAACTCAAAAAAGCCTATGTAAAAACATAGGCTGAATATCAAACACAAATATAGTAACACAAAATCAAAATGGGGACCGGATCATATATACAATACAGTATTTATTACTACTATTCTCACCGTGTTCTTATTCTTACTCATAATTTTGTTATTTTACTAACAATAAAATACCTGCAGTATTTACTTTTACAAATATTTAACAATCCTTCGTTAAAGTAAAGAAACACCCTTTACGAATTGCGCCATACAACAAAGCAGCAACTCATCAATATCGTGATTTTCAACCTTTTATTTCTTTATTTTTTTTGCGCTCGTTTGACTTTTTAACCTTCCTATTTTTAGGCTATATCCGTTGCTTTTCTTCCTTATAGCGAGCGGATATCCCCTATCGTTTATGCGATTTTCACACCTATTTAACCACTAAACAAACAATAAGCAATCCTTTTCCCCCGTTTTATATCCTATATATTCACTAAAAAATGTGTATATTTAAGTAAAACTAAAAACCCAAGCTATGAAAGAGACCGAATTAACCCCATCGATTGAGTTGTTTCTCCAACAACAAGATCCCATTGTTATGCAAGTGTTCGCCATTTACAAAAACAATACCACCCTATCTCCGTTATTTCTCACTCGAGATGAAACACTGCATTTAAGCAGCTTATACTCCAAACAGTTGGTCAAACTCTTGGATAAGAACAAAAATAAAATGGCTGCTTCAGTTGGTTCAATCGAACAATTGTACTTCAACAAAGACACCTTTATTACAGAGGATCACCTCTTAGACAATAAAGGTTTGCCGTCGATTAACTATTTGCTCATTGAGTTAAAGAAGGAAAATCAAAAAATAGTACTCTTAAAAAAGGTAACCCACAAACAATTGATAGAAGGTCGACAACACGCGATTGCGGCATCCTTTTCCCATTTGATCAAACAGCGCAATGTTTTGGATTTAACGCCAAAAATTCAGGCGATTTCGATCGATAATCACACTTTTATTGCGTAGAGGAGATTCGATAGGAAGTGGATTATAATCGATCTGCATAAACGAACCAACTTCGATTGCCGTCAGTGAATAAGATTTCCAATTTACGGCTATGCAATCGGATGTAGTTGGTTTCATTTGCATGGAGGTTGATGAGATCCCCTTCCTTATTTTTTTTGACCACCACTTTTGCAATAGTTGGGATAGAATCTGAAAATATAAAACTCATTTTATCCCCAATTTTGATTGCTCTAATTGTCGTTGTATCCCGTTGAACCGTGTAGGCTTCCTCTTCAAACACCGCTATACCGAGGTAGTTTCCGATAAAAAATTCAGTAGTAGCTGGTTCAGGTTGAACCAAGCAAGAAAAGACCATCCACAGCAAGAAACATCCGATACATACCCAATTAAAAAGTATACTTATTCTCTTTTTTAAACACATCATCTATTGTACTTTCAAAAACCCATACAAATAGCATACTAAAGTTTAATTTTTACACTAAATTTAACATTTATCACCCTTCTACCACCTTTTTTTTATTTTTTCGTTTCTAGGTTGTAATTTATTGAAAATGCAAAGCCTATCGGTTTTTTTTTAAGTATATTTACCTTAGATTCTACTTTTCTAGATAAACAAGGACAAAGTAAAGGAGAAGCTATTTTTTCTACAGCAAGAGGAAGGACTATTAATCTAGTTAGATCTTGACTATTTCACAAAAAAGTTACAGCTTGCATGAGCTAGTTTTAATTCGAAAATAAAATGCGCAAACAAGAAACCACTCCCAATAAAAAGAAAGAAGAGACCAAAGCAAAGGTGCGAAAAGTTTCTTCCGGACCAATCCGAGATAAATCTCGTACGATGAAAAAAATGATTGCTGCAGTTGGCAAGGTTTTACAAAAAAATGGTTATCCGGCGTTGACTGCTCCGAATATAGCTAAAGTTGCTGGTGTAGACAAGAAGCTTGTTTGGGCCTACTTCGGTGGTGTGGATAATTTAGTAGAGGAATACATCAATCAAAAAGATTTCTTCAAGAGCAAAGCCAATAACAACGTCGAGCATTTACTTACACATCCTGATAAATTAACGCAACACGATATCAACGAATTACTCCAAAGTCAGTTTGACACTTTACTCAAAGATCGCGCTCTACAGCGCATTATTCATTGGGAAATTGGCGAATACAACGAAATCTTGAGAAAGATTGCCGATTCGAGGGAAGACCTTGGCGAGCTTTTATTCTCTAAAACGATTCCGTTCTTTGAGCATTCCTCTGTAGACATCCGAGCGCGATTAGCCCTTGTGATCAGTGGGATTTACTACCTCACTTTACACGCCAAAAACAACGGAAGTAAATTTTGTGGTATAGATATCAATACGGAAGAAGGGAAAGAGCGAATTGCTCAAGCGATACAGGAGCTGATTTTTGATGCATACGAAAAAGCAAGTAAAGAAGTATAAAAAAAAGGGTGATCCTTAGACACCCTTTTTTTATATCCTTATTCTTTATCCATTGCTTTTCTAATTTCTTCTTGCACAGCTTCCCATTTCTTGGTTAGTTCTGCACTGATCTTACTACCTCTATTTTTTAGTTTTTTCAGCTTTAATCCGTAGATAACGCTAAACAAGCCTAACGTCATGATAGAGAAGGCCGTCCAATACACAATTGTAAATGCCCCTGCTTCTAGATTGGTCATCATGAAGATTGCAAATAGCAAACCTAGAATACCAAAGAGCACCATAGCCGAGATTCCCTTCACTCCATATCGATTTAATTCGACCGCCATACTCAAACTGCGCACTGAGCGGAAAAGCAAGATACATCCTACATAAATCGGTAAAACTTGAAGTGTAATCGCTGGTTTACTAAGTAAGATGAGTCCTAGCACTACATCGACAATACCTGAGAATAATATCCATCCCCAACCATCTAATTCTTTTCTGTTACTCAAGGCAAATGCAACTTCCGCAATTCCGGAAAAGAAGAAAAGCCAGCTAAACAACAGCGCTAAAGAGAGGTAAGACGCAACAGGCGTCATCATAATAAAGATTCCTGCAATAATAAATACAACACCTAAAATAACAGGAAGATACCAATGTTTGATATTTTGCTTGATACGATTAAAAATAATACTGCTCATATTTTCTTTTCTTTTAAAGGTACAACTTTATTACAGGATGTGAAACTATTTTTAACCATTCGCACTTTTTCTATAAAAAAAAAGAATTACATTCTAATTTCACTTCAATAGGGAATTTTTAATCGCGTTCTACCACTTCATAGGGTACTACTTCAAACGAAGGAGAAAGCGCTTTTAATTCGGTATTTCGATCTTTCTCTTCCAGACCGTGAACCCCTACTAAATCGCTAACTATATTGTATAGGTTCGTCGTGGAGATTGGTTGTTTATTGCGTCCAGTTCTTTTCGCGCTGATTCTCCAAGCACTACGACAATTGTTTACAAGCCCGTATCTTCGACAGAAAAACGAGGGTAAACGAAGCGTTGTTTTTTAACCTTTGCCAGTTCACTGATAAAGCGATTAGCCTCATAAAAAGAAGCCCCAACAACTTGTTTCGCAAGTTGTTGGGGGGGGGGGTATAGAATTAAGTATTATTTTGTTTTTGATCGAATAAAAATCATACAAATTGCAGTAGTTGCAACCCCCATCATCAGAGCGAGTAGAAACCCTTGTTTTGCATAATTAGAATAATTAAAATACGTAGCAGCATCCGCTTCTGAGGCATAGTATCCCAACTCAACGGATCGCTTAATGACAGTAGGGAAAAATGCAGGGGTAATTACAAACGTGGTCACCGCTTGAGTTAAAGGGCTTAAAAGTGCGATAACCAAAGAAATCACAAAACCCGCTAGCATCCCTTCGCTATAAGTCATATCCCCACCGTAAAAGTTTTTCTTTTTATCGCGTAGCGCAAGTACCATAACAACAAGAGCAGGAATAGCGAACAAGTTGGTTAGATACATGTGGTAATCAATATACGTGCTGTGTAAGCCCGTTAGGCGTTCCAATAACATCCACAACAAGCCGACAAGTGAAAAAATAATACCCCACTTAATTTCAATGCTAATTTTTTTCATTGGTTTTTCTTTTAGAACAAGTATTGTTTAAATCCCTCTGGAGTTTTGTTCCCATTTCCAAGCACTTGCCAACATATCGTCTAGTGTTTTAGTGGGTTTCCATCCGAGTATTCTTTGGATTTTATCCGTATTAGCCCAAGCTTTATCGATATCTCCCGGACGGCGTTCAACAATTTTATAGTTAATTTTTATGCCACTAACTCGTTCAAAGGAGTGCACCAACTCTAAAACCGAATATCCTTGTCCATTACCTACATTAAAAGCTTCTACTTGTGCAGTATTCTTTTCTTGAATAAGGTATTCCATTGCTCTCACGTGTGCATCAGCTAAGTCAGTAACGTGAATATAATCACGTACACAAGTACCATCAGGCGTATCATAATCTTGTCCGTAAATAGAAAGGTACTCACGTATACCCACGGCTGTTTGGGTAATGTAGGGAATTAAGTTATAGGGAACACCAAGTGGAGATTCACCAATATAGCCCGATTCATGAGCCCCAATCGGGTTAAAATAACGCAATAAAACCGCTTGTAAAGGGTATACTTTTGCTAAATCAACAATGATTTCCTCCCCTACTTGCTTTGTATTTCCATAAGGAGATAAGGCGGATTTTATCGTTTCTTCTTCTGTTATAGGCATCGTTTCTCCTTGTCCATAAACGGTACAAGAAGAGCTAAACAAGAATTTTGTTACGTTAAATTGCTGCAACGCAGACAAGACATTAATCAAAGAGAAAAAGTTATTCTCGTAATAGAGCATGGGTTTTTGCATACTTTCCCCTACCGCTTTTGACGCAGCAAAGTGAATCACTCCTGCGAGGTCAGTGTGCGTTTCAAAAAAGCGAAAAACAATTTGTTTATCACACAGGTCTATTTCGTGAAATGTAGGTCTGATTCCTGTAATCTTTTCGATCCCATCTAAAACCTCAATAGAAGCATTAGATAAATTGTCGATCACAATCACTTCATATCCCTTTTGTTGCAATGCTACTACTGTGTGAGAACCTATAAACCCTAGTCCACCTGTCACTACTATCTTCATCTGATCATATTAATTATACTATTTCCAAAGGTACTTGTTTTTTTTATTTGTAGGGCAATATTTATTGTCGATCAGCTTATCTGTGATCGGTTATGAGGTATCAGTAGATTATCTAAAATAAGGTACTCTGTTCCTTAAACAACGAACGACAAACAATCCACTTAAAATTCGCGTTTACTCAATCAAAGTGTTGTCCAATTCAACAAAGTGGGGAAGTTTCCCAAAAAAAACAGCTGTTCCCGCCAGTAAATTCGCTTGGCATGCATCTTGCACTATACACAGTGGAAATGGATATAGTGTAATACTGAAATAGCGGGTTTTTCCCCTTCTTTACACTCAAAAGTTAGTTCATTTTCCTCAAAACTCACTATTATGAAAACAAACCAAGTCCCCAATTCTGTTCGAAATGATCTCGGATCATCGCACATAGTAAATAAACCAAAGCGATTTAGTTTAACCGATTACTTTGTCTTAGCGCTTACTTTTGCGCTTTTATTTAGCAGTGTGATTGCGTTATATCACTTTCAGCCCTATTTTGCAAAGATACAGCTCAAGCGTTTAGAAGGTTTTAGTGGACAGCTCTTTTTTGGGGTTAGTCTATTCTTACTAGCTATACAGGTCTTATTCTTATTTTATATTTTTTATCAGTACTTTAAATACAAGCCCGTTGCTCCGGTTGCTGACGATCAATTACCTACGTGTACGGTTATTGTTCCCGCTTACAATGAAGGTCGATTAGTATATGATACGTTAATAAGCTTGGCTCAAAGTGACTTCCCTGCGGAGAAATTAGAGATTCTCTCTTTTGATGACGGGAGTAAAGATGACACATGGGAGTGGATGCAACGCGCTAAAGCGGTATTGGGATCCCGTTTATCCATCTATCAGCAGCCCAAGAATATGGGAAAAAGACATGCTTTATACCGAGGGTTTAACTTGGGTAAAGGAGCGGTTTTTGTAACGGTAGACAGTGATTCGATTGTAAAAGAAGACACGTTACGCCAACTTGTTAGTCCCTTTGTAAACAATGCATTATGTGGTGCTGTAGGTGGAAATGTAGCGGTACTCAATACACAAAACGGCATCATTCCCAAAATGCTCAATGTAAGTTTTGTTTTTAGCTTTGAATTTATACGTTCTGCTCAAAGTGCGTTAAACAGTGTGTTATGTACACCTGGAGCACTTGCTGCTTACCGCAGGGAAGCTGTTATGAACTGTTTAGAGGCATGGATCAATCAGACATTTATGGGTACACCTTCTGATATTGGAGAAGATCGCGCCATGACTAATATGATTTTAAAACAAGGGTACCACGTTTTATTTCAAAAGAACGCTTACGTATTAACCAATACACCAGAGCGATTTAAAGGATTATACAAAATGTTTATTCGCTGGGAACGCAGTAATGTACGCGAGAATATTATGATGAGTAAGTTTGCCTTTACCAAGTTTAGAGTAGGATCAACAGTAGGCCCGCGTATTCTATTGCTCAACCAATGGCTCAAGGTTATTTTAGCTTATCCTATGCTTCTTTTGATGCTGTATTTGGTTTTGAGTTATCCGATTATGTTTGTGACTAGTGCCTTAGCGGGAATCTTAATTTTCTCTTCTATTCAAGTCATTTTCTACGCGAATAAATACACGATTAAAGATTCTTTTTGGGCCTATACCTACAGCATCTTCTACACGTTTACGTTATTCTGGATTACGCCATATGCTATTGCAACAGCCAATCGAAGAGGTTGGTTAACAAGAACACTTCCTACTAAATAGTAGATTTCCATAGTTAAAGAAAAGGAGCGATTCGAATGAGTCGCTCCTTTTAGTATTAATCTTTCAAACGAATCGCGAGGATCTCTCCTGTAGCACAGAGGATCTCATTGGCTGATAAGGTCATATCTACCCATACCTTTCTTCCTTCAATACTTCTGAGTTTTCCCTTGAGTACTAAAGGCACTCCCATAGGCGTCATCGCTTTAAAGTCGACCTTTAAGGACGCTGTGACACAACGTGCTGCCAGAGGAGCTTCTAAAGGCAGGTCTTCTGCTAAACAAATAAATGCGGCAGCAGAACCTGTACCGTGACAATCCAATAAAGAAGCAATCAATCCACCGTATACACTTTCTGGCAAGGCCGTGTATTCGGGTTTGGGAGTAAAATGGGCGATAGTTTGCTCCTTTCCTTCCACATACGTTTTCAATTGATGTCCGTTGGGATTTAGTTTACCACAACCGTAACAATGGGCTAAATTTTCTGGATATAAATCTTGAATGGCTTTTTGCATGAGGCAATTTTTTTAATTTAGCTAAAAGGTAAGTATTAAATATGATCTACTAAAAAGATTGCGGTCTAAATTCTTCCACAATAGCCTTATACCCATCATAAGCTTGTTGAAATTCGCCCTGTTCCCTATATTGAAAAGCTTGTTCTAAACTACGTTCTTTCGTTGCATTTACAGCTCTAACCGATCGTTTTGCTCGCTCTTGCTCATTTTTTTTCTTAGAGCGAAAACCTGATATGACAACAATTCCCTCTTCATCTACATATAAATACTCGAACTCACTTAAATAAGCGGTGGCTAATTCCCATTTTTCATCTTCAATAAAAGTGTGCAAACGCGCTAAAAGTTCATGGGGATAACTTGCTTCAACAATAGAAACCACAGAAGCTAAATTCCAATCTTTATACTTCTTTTGTTTAAAGGTCATGTGGTTCGGGAATAAATCCTCTCTGGTTGTGTACGTTTTTTCCACATAGTCAATAAACGTCGTTTGCAAAGCTGGTGGCAGTTGGGCTACTTGTCTTTTTAAGGCCCGCTTTTGAAAGGTCGGAGAACAACTCCCCCATACTTGTGGTTTACACTGAAAAGTAAGCTGTACCACCTGCATCTTTTGCTCATATAGTATTACATACGTTAACGGCATGGTCGCCCCGTGTTTTTGACTACAGTAAAACAAAGGAATAAACACGGCTTGTTTCCATTCGTCGGCAGCAAACCAAACCGCCTCACTGTAAAACATTAGCATCGAAGAATCATAACGCGGATGTTCATATACAAAGGATTCCTCAATATGGTCATTCTTTAATTTTAATGTAATCGTTGAGGGCAATCCAATAAATTCAAATGCGCGCTTGCTATCGTAATTGTTACAAGCTGCACTTACCTTAATGAATAAACTCGTGTCACCATCTTCGTCTAGCCACATTTTCACCGCGGTAACCTCATCTTGACGAAGCGACTGAGCAGAGACCTTTGTTGAACCTACAATCAAAAAAAGCAAAACAACAGCGATACCTTTGAATTTTAAAAAAAACTTTTCTACCATTTCAACCTATTTATTATCAAAAAGAAACGTTTCTAACGTAAAAATGGTATTAAAACATAGGGAAAACAAATATATTATTTCATTAACCTTCACTATTCAACTATTTTTTTAAATTAAAAACATGTATTTTACCAATAGCACTAAAAATATAAATAAATATTTCTTAAAAAATACACTTACCTAGCATATTTTATTATAATAAATAACTTATATTAGAGCTCTATAAAACTAAAAGACTTAAAAATTATTAAATGAAAAGAAAAAAACGTATTTTACTCGTTGCCACCCTAGCACTGACAAGTACAGTTTTTGCACAAGGCAACATAAAAACAATCACTAATCAATTCTCTTCTATATTTACTAAATCTTCGAATTATCAAAATTATAAAATTGTTGACAAACAAAGTCTATTAGATCTACAACATAATGTAGAGGATTCGATTCGCGGTTATAAAAACAATTTAGCAGAGAGCAAGGTGTTACTTGAGAAACAGAAACAGGAGTTTGATTCGGTTAACGAAAAACTCATAACGGTAGAACAGGAATTGAAAACGTCTTTAGCTAAGGAAGAACACTTTGAGTTCTTGGGTATAGCGGCGGATAAGAATACTTTTCAACTGATTATTTCAGCCTTGTTTGTTGCTCTATTAGCGCTTGTTGGTGTTTTTTACTACCGTTTTAAAACATCTCATATTCATACAAAAGAAGCCCTTCGAAAATTAAATGAAACAGATGAAGAATTTGAAGAGTTTAGAAAAACGTCTTTGGAGCGTGAGCAGCGCATCAGAAGACAACTTCAGGATGAAATCAATAAGAACAAAGCAGATTAAGGTTGATCGTAAGATCTGCCTAAACTAAAAAAGTCGTAAAGCAACAAACTTTACGACTTTTTTACTATGTTATAGGTCTATTCCTCGTGAAAAGCGATAATTGGCACATGGGTGTGATAGCTTAATTTTTTAGTCATACTTGAAGTGAATAACTTGTCTAAGAAGCTTCTATTTCTCTTTACGGAAACGAGTATATCGATATTTTCTTTATCTAAGAAGGTGAAAATTTCTTTTTCTACGTCTTTACCTTCAACAATGGTAAAAGTAATTGGGTTGCCTTTGTAGTATTCCAACCAACTGTCGATCACGTCTTGCTTGATTTTATTCACATCTTCTGCCACGTGTACGCACTTGATTACGGCGTCATATCCCTTTGCAATTTTCACTAATTTATCTAGTACTATTTGGTCATTGGCATTGAATAAAGTAGAAAATGCTATCGAATGTATTCCATTAAATACTGCATCATGTGGTACGCTCAAAACAGGGGCTTTAAGAGAGTTAATTGCATTAATGGTATTGGATCCCAATAGTTTTCTGTCCCATCCGGAATTTCCATTTGTTCCCATCACTACTAAGTCAATTTCCTCTTCTTCTACTCTCTTTTTTAGAATGGTGTTTAAAAAACCTTCTTCTAAAATAAATTGCATAGGTACGTGATCTAAATTATTTTCTTTAGCGATATCGCGAATGAAAGGCACTTGGTCTTTAAAGTTTTCAAAATTGCTCAATTCGATTGATTTATAGACATCTTGTACCATAACGGGATTTGCTGTTGCTGAAATTACAGGCATCTCATAAGCATGAAGTACATAGAGCGTTGCTTTTTGGCTATCTGCCATTTTTAATGCGTATAGTAAAGCGTTGTTTGCTGTTTCTGAAAAGTCCGTTGGGAAAAGTATTTTTTTCATAGTAGTGTAAATTTAGATTTCTATAAAGATAAGGAATTAAGATTAACTTTTGAGTTTCTTACCCTCAAAAAATCACTGTATTTACGGCACTTTTAAATGAATAAATTGGACGAGAATGCTTGAAAATTGTGCGTTGTTGTTGGTGCGTTGTTGGTGAGATAGTACCGACAACAACAACTTCCTCTTCCCCAACATAAATGAATAAATAGTATCTTTGTTCTTATTTAGGAAAACAAATGATATTACAGGATACTATTGTTGCTTTAGCTACTCCTTCGGGTGCTGGTGCTATTGCTATTATACGCGTATCGGGTAAAGAAGCTATTTCTCTGGTGAATGGCATCTTTCAGTCGATCAAAAATAAAGATTTAACGAAACAAAAGACGCATACGCTCCACTTGGGGCATATTGTGGATGGGGAACGTATGCTGGATCAGGTTCTGGTTTCTGTTTTTAAGGGGCCTAACTCTTATACGGGTGAAGATACGATCGAGATTTCTTGTCACGGTTCAACGTTTATTCAACAGCAAATTATTCAACTTTGCCTGCGTAAAGGGGCCAAAATGGCGCAACCAGGTGAGTTTACCATGCGCGCTTTCTTGAATGGTAAGCTTGATCTTTCTCAAGCGGAAGCGGTGGCGGATTTGATTGCTTCGGATAATGAGGCGAGTCACCAAATCGCCATGCAACAAATGCGTGGTGGGTTTTCTAATGAGATTGCTTTGCTCCGTGAACAACTACTCAACTTCGCTTCGCTTATTGAATTGGAACTGGACTTCTCTGAGGAGGATGTGGAGTTCGCTGATCGCACGCAGTTTAAAGCGCTGGTGGAACGCATTGAGTTTGTACTGAAACGCTTAATTGACTCGTTTGCTGTGGGTAATGTAATCAAAAATGGGATTCCAGTTGCTATTGTTGGGGAACCTAATGTGGGAAAATCTACGTTGCTGAATGCTCTCCTCAATGAGGAACGCGCCATCGTTTCGGATATTGCGGGTACGACTCGTGATACGATCGAGGATGAATTGGTCATCGACGGAATTGGTTTCCGCTTCATTGATACGGCTGGTATTCGCGATACTAAGGATCTGGTAGAGCGTATCGGTATTCAAAAGACTTTTGAGAAAATCGAAGCGGCTCAGGTAGTGATCTACCTGATTGATGGGGAGAAACTAAATACGCAATCCATCGACCAAATTAACGTGGAACTGGAAAAATTAAAGAACAAATATCCGCTGAAACCACTGCTCGTGGTCTGCAATAAACAGGATCTTTTGTCGCAAGAGCAAATCGACTTGTTCCAAATGAAAATCGAAAACTTAATGCTGATGTCTGCCAAGGCTAACCTAGGGATCGAGGAGCTGAAACAAACACTCCTCAGCTTCGTGAATACGGGGGCTCTTCGCAATAATGAAACCATCGTAACGAATACACGCCACTACGACTCCCTTCTTAAAGCGTTGGAGGAAATCGAAAAGGTGAAATGGGGACTGCAAACGAATCTCTCCGCGGATCTCATGGCAATCGATATCCGCCAAGCACTCTACTTCTTCGGTGAAATTACAGGGCAAGTGACAAATGATGAACTGCTAGGGAATATTTTTGCTAATTTTTGTATCGGTAAATAAATTACTTTTCCCTTAGTAAGATATACTTTCTTTTATTTGACTATCAGTAAATTAACACTGATAGTCTTTGCTCTTAGGTTCTTTTATTGTTATATTTGTCATTATTAAATCATCGCATATTATGCGTTTTTAAAATGACTCATCGATAAATGAAAGTTTTACTAAGAGAACGTCTATTACCAAGTGGTAAGATCAATCTATCTATAGAATACTATAAGGGTACAATACTACAACCAAACGGCAAACGTAAAACCGTTAGAGATTATGAAAACTTAAAACTCTTTTTATACAGCGAACCTAAGAATGCTGGTGAAAGAAAAGAGAATAAAGAAACTATGGCACTTGCCAAGCAAATCTTAGCTATTAGAGAAGCTGAAGTTTATCAAGGTAGATATGAACTAAAAAATACTACTAAAGGTAAAACACCCTTTTTAGACTACTTTCAAGAAAAAACGGAAGAGAAATCTGATAGCCCTAAGAACTACGGCAATTGGACTGCTACCCTAATTCATCTAAAGCGATGCATCTCCCCGAACACTATCTTTGACGACGTAGATGAGAAGTTTGTAAAACGGGTGCGTACTTACTTCGATAAAGAGGCGCGAACTAAGAGTGATCTTCCTTTATCTCTAAACTCTAAATACTCCTACTTCAATAAGTTTAAAGCTTGCTTGCGTTCCGCATTTGATGAAGGCTACTTAGCCTTAAACTATGCCTCTAAAGCTAAATCTTTTGAACAGGCTGAAAGTCAACGAGAATACTTAACGTTTAATGAATTACAAGAATTAGCCAATACAGAATGTAAGTATGAGGTACTAAAGCGTGCTTTCTTATTCTCCTGTCTTACAGGGTTACGTTGGTCAGATATCAATACAATGACCTGGTCAGAGGTACGTGATGAAGATAACACAAGTCGTGTAAACTTTAGACAGGAAAAAACAGATGGTGTTGAGTATCTTTATATCTCTAAGCAAGCCCGAGAGCTATTAGGAGAACGTAAGGGCAATATGGATCGCGTATTTATAGGCTTAAAGTATTCTGCTGTATATAACAACGCTATTGTTCTATGGTGTAATAAGGCTGGTATTTCAAAGCATATTACTTTCCATAGTGCAAGACATACGAATGCTGTTCTCTTATTGGAGAACGGTGCAGATATCTATACCGTATCTAAGCGCTTAGGACACCGTGAAATACGCACTACTGCTATCTATGCTAAGATAGTAGATGAGAAAATGAAAGAAGCTTCTAATTTAATTCCTGAACTAAGTTTTTAAGAATATGTATAAACGTGTAAATCTACTAATCGCGACAGCCGTATTATTTATAGTTAGTTTTTTAATTCTTTTAAAAAACTATCTCTTAGGATATATTTTTTTAATAATCATAATGACAAGTCTATTGACTTATTTTATTATCAAACTATGGGTTATTTACTTCAACCATTTCTACGACACAAAACTAGAAAGAGTAAATACTAAGACTAAATTTTTAGATGATAAAACTCAGCGATTTCGTGTTTTCTTTTATGCGTTTTTTAGTCCTCTAGCAATTGTTATTTTCCTCTTATTTACTCGTGTTCAAGTTATACATGATTGGTATGAGCCACTTTATACTAGCCTACTTTTTATCGCTTTCTTATGGTGTATGTTATTTTTAAATTTCACTTGGAGTCAGAACTTTCTAAATAAATTTCAAACACCATGCTTAGACGATCCGTCTATATCTCATTTGGAAATGACTAAGACCAAGATTGTTTTAACTGAAGAGGATAATAAACATATTTGTCCTGATTTCTCAGCTATAATTTATATGGGGTTCAAGAAAAAAAACATACTTGGTAACGAAATAAATCAAGAAGGTTTTAAGAGACAATTCTTGGTTAATCCTATACAGCTACGGATGGATAACGTTTCCTTATATCATCTACACAAAGCGTTAAAACAAGCTGAAGTAATAAAAATTAGTTTAAAAAAATTTGTTACGTTTTTTATAAATGAGAAAGGTGAAATATATGATTATGATACTGTTAAAAATGGTTCAGCAATACAGACACCTAAATATCAACAACTAATCAATGATATTTCCGCTAAATTATAATTACCAAACACTTTAAATTCATTACTTTTTCAAAAGTAACTTGATTGTAATACCTTCTAATACCTTCATTTGCTACAATATAACCATATAAAAGAAAGCTTATGAAAACGATGGAAAGCAAAGACGTAAGAAAGGAAAATGTAGTTCAATTACAACAAATCTTACTTCAAACAATTGAAGAGTTTAGTGCATTTAAAAACCAAATTATTCACCAACAAAGAGAACTAAAAGAAGCTATAGGACTGAATATGATTCAGCAGAAAGAAATGCTTAATGTACAAGAGTTATCTGATTATATTGGTATGTCGACATCAAGTATTTATAAACTTGTTTACAACAATAAAATTCCAAATTATAAGCCAAATGGGAAAATATTATACTTTGATCGTGAAGAAATAAATACTTGGTTACGACAAAATAAAAGCCAATCTATATCTCAGATACAACAACAAGCATTAGACTATTCTTTCAAAAACAAAAAAAAATAAAGCGTTCAAAATTGCCCTTTGAACGCTTCAGATTACTATTGTCCGATTTTTTTAATCAAATCCTTATAGTGCAAATATAAGGATTATAATCTACTATTTATTATGAACTTAGATTCTGCCGAATTTATTCGTGTGGGGACAGCTTATTATGCCATAATCGAACGACCTACACTCAATAAAACAACTGAAAAAGTCATGCTTCCTTGGAACAAGGAAACTATTGTAAATGATTTTGGAAAAGACTTTATTTCCAATATTAAAAAATACTATGGTTTCTGTTGTATCCCTCAACATATAAACTACAGTAGAGAGATAGCCGATTTCTACAACATTTATCATCCTATAGAATACCAGGTACAAAGATCCAATGATGAGTTAGCTTTCTTAGAAAGTAAACTACAATTTACCTTAGATTTCATACGTCACATTTTCGGAGATCAATACAACTTAGGACTTGACTATTTTAAAATTCTATTAGAATACCCGACTCAGGTACTACCCGTACTTGTATTAGTTTCTAAAGCAAGAGAAACAGGTAAATCAACAATGCTTAAATACCTTCGAAAGGTCTTTTCTTTTAATGCCACTTACATCAATGCGGAATCTTTTGTAAACAACTTTAACTCAGATTTAGATGGTAAATTATTAGTTCTCATTGATGAAGTAGTTACTGATAATCAACAAATCACTGAACGCATCAAGTTTTTAAGTACAGCTGATAGAAACAAGATTGAAAGAAAAGGTAGAGATAAAGAAGAAGTAGAATCTTTTTACAAATTTGTCATGACAAGTAATTTTGAAGATTCGTTCATGAAGATAGACAAAGAAGAAATACGCTTTTGGGTGCGTAAAATACCACAGATAGAAAAGAACCCCGATTTCTTAGACTTACTTTTTAAAGAAATTCCTGATTTTCTTAATTATTTACACACTATCCCTTACTCAACAACCAAGAAAACTCGTATGTGGTTTACTCCTGAGCAGATACGTACGGAGGCTTTAGTAAAACTAATGAATTCTGACAAAAATAAGTTGCAGGACGAGGTATTAAAATTGCTACAAGAAATTACAGAAAGATTTGAAGATGATAAAATATGTCTAACTCCAATGGAAACATGTACCATGATAAAAAAATTAAATAAGAGAAGTAATATTGAAGCAAATGATGTTAGAACTATTTTCAAGAATTGGGGTTTTACTCCATCTAGTAATTCGAATAAATACTCGGGATATGACTACCAATCCTATGGAGAAATAACAAGATTAGATAGAAAGGGACGCTATTATGAAATTGAGTTGAGCAAAATATCGCATTTTTTTGATGACAATGATGACAGGTAGTATACTTTATTTAAAATCAACAAGTTATACGTCATCAAAACCGTCATCAAACTGTCATCAAATTTACTTTGATGACAGTTTTAAAAGCAGTTTGATGATTGATGACAATTTGATGACAGCTTATTAATTTAAATATCAATAAGTTACGAGCCTCTGTCATCAATCATCAAAAAATCAGTAAAATTTAAGTCACGTAGAATTATGACATGCAATGAAGCAAAAAAGATAAGTTTAGCGTCTATTTTGGAAAAAATAGGAACTAAAAAAGTCAAACAGAATAATCGGGAAGCTTGGTACCTAAGTCCGTTCAGAAACGAAGCAACAGCATCTTTCAAAGTAGACCTTTTAAAGAATCTTTGGTATGATCACGGAGAAGGAAAAGGTGGAAACGTTTTAGACTTTGTAATGAGATATTATAAGTGTGAAGTAAAAGAAGCACTACAGATTTTGGATGATGAATCTTTTTCTTTTCACCAACCTACTTTTCAAGACGATGCTATTAAAAAAGAAAAGAATTACAAAATAAGAGCAATTAAGCCTCTAACAAATACGCAGCTTATCAATTATATACAAAGCAGGGGTATCAGTCTTAAAATAGCTAGAAAATACTGTGTAGAACTTCATTATAGCCTTAACGATAAAAAATACTTTGGAATAGGTTTTAAAAACGTGTTAGAAGGTATTGAAATTAGAAATAGATATTTCAAAGGTTGCTTAGGCACCAAGAGTATTACACTAATTGAAAACAACTGTAATCAAGTTATTTTATTTGAAGGTTGGATCGATTTTCTAAGTCTACTTATGCTATATCCAAAAATAGAAAACAGATTTAATTATATTATTTTAAACAGCACTTCTCAAAAGGAAACAGTACCTGAATTAGACAGCAATTACGAGAGAATTTATTTGTGTTTTGACAATGATAACACAGGAAATGAAACCACAATTTACTTTCAAAAAAAGTATGAAAATCACACCAAAGACATTCGTTATCTATTCAAAAATCACAAAGACGTGAATGACTATTTAATCAATAAAAATAGGGTTTAATAATCATATTTATAGGAATTACTAACGGGTGGGTAATATAAGCAAGAGGGTACTGCGATAAACCGCAGTACATTAGCCAACAACCTGTATATTAAATACTTACAACTAAAAAGAATTTATACAAAAACTATTTTATGTATACAAAAAGGCATAACTATCATTTAATCAATTAGTTTACATACGTATTTTGTATACAAGAATTTATTTTGTAAAAATACTTAAATGAATAAAAACAGGATAAATATTTTAAATTCAACAAATTATACGCATGCAGGATTTTAAAGACACTTCAATTAGGATTAAAGGCTCAACTAAGAACAAATTAGATAAAATTTGCCGAGAATATCAATATAAAAAGATCAACGAATGTGTAGTAGATATGATTGACTTTTTTATTCAAAACGGTTTAAGTCCGAAGTCAAATATCAACCTAAACATTCAATCTAGTATAGACAAAATAAATCGAGATTTCATCAATAGAGATGATAGTTTTCGAAAGTGGTTTGGCGATTTATATCACAAAAAAATTGACCGATTAATGAAGCAAAATGAGACTATTGCTTCTGAAGTAGATGTTCTATTACATATTGCTAAAGACAAACTTCTAAACGAATTGCGAGAGGAAATTGCACAAGAAAAAGCTATTGAAGAAAAAAAAGAGAATAATCATTCACCCAATATTAACGATGATTACTTTGAAGTATTGCAAAGAAAAGAACTCTTGCTCAAAAAAGAAAAGGAGACTCAAGCCATCCTAAAAATCAAGCTAAAAAACCTGCTTGATAAAGCAGAGAAAAAAACAGGTTTTAATACTTCATTCGTCATCAAATTAAGCAAGAATGAATACGATGATCTCAAAAAAATCAGCTTATAACAACATCCTCAAAGGATCAATCCACTTATAAATCAGTATAAAATCCTTTTAAAGCATTGATGATTAAATTCTTCATTGGCACACCTTCTTTTGCAGCTTTCATCTTTAGATTCTCTCTTAATGATTTTGGAATATAACAATTTAATGGAACCTCGGGTTCTTTGGACAAGGATTCTCTTTTTAAAGACTCTAACTGTCCGAAAGTATCAAATAAATTTTTGATCATAGTTGTATAAATTTGAATTAATGATTTAATTAAACTAAAT
Organism: Myroides sp. C6-3; assembly: GCF_050522425.1. NCBI lineage: Bacteria > Pseudomonadati > Bacteroidota > Flavobacteriia > Flavobacteriales > Flavobacteriaceae > Myroides > Myroides sp. C6-3. Next base: position 37,572 of record NZ_JBMVQP010000021.1, read on the forward strand.
TTTTCAGCGCTGAAATACCATTACACAGCTAAAAAAACCTAGCTATTGCATAATATATAGAAGTAAAAGTTTATTGAAAATTGGAACTCCAAACTCGTTTGTTTTATCACACTAATTTATTCGGGAGATCTACTCTAATAACGACAAGTGCAAATGTAAGAATACAATACCTAAAATACTCTTCCTTTCACAAGCTAAATTAATTTTATTGCTATTAACCACAATAAGTTTCCTCTTTAAGAAACTTACAGCTAACTTAGTACTCTAAATCACAAGACTATGAAAACATATCCTTTAGATCAACTCATCGATGAACAAATAGGTCCTATTGGAACACCTAAACGCGACTTGTTTGAATCTAAAATTCAATTTGAATTAATAGGTGCCAAAATTAAAATCCTCCGCAAACAAAAAGGGTTAACTCAAGCTCAACTGGGTGAATTGGTTGGGGTTCAAAAAGCGCAAATATCTAAAATAGAAAAGAGCACCGCGAATGTAAAGATTGTTACTGTATTTAAAGTATTGAATGCTTTGGGGGCTAAGTTGACTTGGGAAGTTGAGGAAAACACATCTTTAAAATAACGAGTAACTTTATTTGTTATCTTCTTAAATCCCCTTATATTTAACATCTCATGTTAATCAAATAACATACAATGAAAATCAACAGATTAAAAGTTGTTCTTGCTGAAAAAAATAAAACCAATCGGTGGTTAGCTGAGCAATTAGGGAAAAGTGAAGTAACTATTTCTAGATGGTGTACTAATGAAGTACAGCCATCAACGGAAACTTTATTCCAAATAGCAATACTTTTAAATATAGATATTAAAGAATTATTAAATTCAACTAAACAAAGAAAGGAAGATTAATGTTTGTAGGTGTAGACATTTTAGAAAATGATATTCTTGAGCAAATGCCTGAAATATTAGATATTTTACTGTATGATAATACAACAAATAAAAATATATTTTGGGCTACAGATAATTATATAGAATTAGGAGAGGATTATAGTTTTAAATCCTCAATTAAAGTTCATTTAATTACAGGTGTTAATGGTGATGTAATCAAACCAAGAATTCAGAAAAGTAATGAATTAAGAAATAGTAGATCAAAAGACAAAGCCGAAGTATTTACACCTTCATGGGTATGTAATGCTCAAAATAATTTAATTGATGAAAAATGGTTTAATAAAAAAAATGTATTTAACCAGATATTAAAGGATGGTTCATCTACTCGATGGAAAACCATAAAGAGAAAAATTGAATTTCCCGAAGGTAAAACTTGGATTGACTATATATGTGATAAAAGATTAGAAGTTTCCTGTGGTGAAGCACCCTATCTCACAAGTAGATACGATACTACTACAGGTGAATATATTGAAATCGATAATAGAATTGGTCTTTTAGATAGAAAACTTAGAATAGTTTCTGAGAATGTAAAAAGCAAAGAAGAATGGTTTAAATTTTCTTTAATTGCATATAAAAATATTTATGGTTATGAATGGCAAGGTGATAGTTTATTGTTAGCTAGAGAATCACTATTATTTACATTTATAGATTTTTATAAAGAAAAATTTAATGAGTATCCTGATTTTAATAAAATCAAAGAAATAGCACAAGTAATTTCTTGGAATATATGGCAAATGGATGGATTAAAATGCGTTATACCTGAAAGTTGTCATACGATTATTGAAGAAAAATTTAATTTATTTAATGATGCTGAAGTACAAGAAAAGGAATGTGAGGGATGCAAATCCAATAATATTAAATTACATAATGGAAAATATTGTCTAATAAAAAATTGGAAAATAAATTCCGAACAAAATAAAGATGAGATTATAAGATTTATTGATATTATATAATAAACAAACATGCCAAAAACTAACACTATAAATTTAAATTTACTTGATAATCTAATTTACGGAAGAGTTGAACCTCAATTATATGCATTTACAACTGAAACTATTCCTAATTATCTTAAAATAGGTGATACATATCGACCAGTAGATAAAAGATTAAATGAATGGAAAAAGTTTTTTCCTAATCTTGAAAGAAAGTATACGACTGTAGCAAAAATAAATAATGATATATATTATCGTGATTTATCTGTTCATAATTATTTAGAAAAGGATTTACAAAAAATTCGTCTATTACCAGGTGTTTTACCTTCTATTCCTTATTATTCAAAAGAGTTTTTTAAAGATACTTCTATTGATGATGTTAATTTAGCTATATCTGATATTAAACTAAATTTCGAAAATAATTCAGGCAAATATCAATTTTATAAGTTTGAGGAAAGTAGAATTCCAGAAACCTTTGTGTACGAAAGAAATAAAAGTTTTCCTCCAAGACCTAATCAGCAAGAAGCTATTAATAATTTCAAAAATGCTGTTAGTAATGGAAGAACAAATCTATTAATGTATGCAGTTATGAGATTTGGTAAATCTTTTACATCTATGTGTTGTGCTACCGAAATTTCAGCAAAATTAGTTGTTGTTGTATCTGCTAAAAAGGATGTCAAAGAAGAGTGGAAAAAAACTGTAGAAAGTCATGTTCGTTTTAAAGAATATGAGTTTGTTGATTCTGATAAATTACTTGAAACTGAAAATTACTTATCTTCTAAAATTGAACAAAACCAAAAGATAGTTTTATTCTTAACTCTTCAAGATTTACAAGGCGATTCAATTAAGAATAAGCATAAAGAGTTATTCACTTCATCAATAGATTTATTAATTATAGATGAAACTCATTTTGGAGCTCGTGCAGAAGAATATGGTAAAGTTTTAAGTTTATCTAAAGCTGAATTAAAAAAAGAATTAAAAAATTCAGACGAAACCTATGATCAATTAGAGGATTCAATTAAAGTTTTAGATGCAAAAATAAGACTTCATTTATCAGGTACGCCTTACCGTATTTTGATGGGATCCGAATTTACGAAAGAAGATATTATAGCTTTTTATCAATTTTCTGATATAGCTGATGATCAACAAGAGTGGGATCATGAAAATCTAAATCGTGATGAAGTAAAAGAATGGGATAATCCATATTATGGCTTTCCTCAAATGATTAGATTTGCGTTTAATCCAAGTAAAGCAGCAAGAAAAAGATTAGAAACATTAAGGAGTAATGGTATTTCATATGCCTTTTCTGCATTGTTTAAGCCAAAATCAATACTAAAAGATACAGTTTCTAATAATCATAAATTTTTCGATTATGAAAATGAAATATTAGAACTTTTCGAAATTATTGATGGTTCAAAATCAGAAGAAAATATTTTAAGCTTCTTAGATTATGACAAGATTAAGGAAGGTAATATGTGTAGACATATAGTTATAGTTTTACCTTATCGTGCATCTTGCGATGCATTAGAAAACTTAATTTTAACTAATAATACAAAATTTAAGAATTTAAATTCATATGAAATTATCAATGTATCAGGTGTAGAAAATGAAACGCTTTATCGTTCCGTTGAAGATGTTAAGCGTAAAATCAAAAATTGCGAATCTAATAATATAAAAACCATTACTTTAACTGTTAATCGATTATTGACAGGTACAACGGTGGAAGAATGGGATACAATGTTATATCTTAAAGATACTTCTTCACCTCAAGAATATGATCAAGCTATATTTCGTTTACAAAATCAATACATTAAGGAACTTGTTAATGAAGATGGCGATGTTATAAAATTCAATATGAAACCTCAAACATTATTGGTAGACTTCAGTCCAAACAGAGTTTTTATAATGCAAGAGCAAAAAGCACAAATATATAATGTTAATACTGATGCTAATGGTAATAATAAACTAGAAGAAAGACTAAAAAGAGAACTAGAAATATCTCCAATAATTACAATTAATCACAATAAAATTATTCAAATTGAAGCTACTGATGTACTTGATGCAGTAAGGAAATATTCAAGTGAAAGAAGTGTATTAGATGAAGCTGTAGATATCCCAATAGATTTTAGTTTATTAGATATTGATTTAATCAAAGACGTAATCCAAAAACAGGGTGAAATTGGGTCTAAACAAGGTCTTAAAATTGAAAATACAGATAGTGAAAATGGAGATGATTTAGATATACCAGATGGTGAAACTGAATCACCTAATGAAAGTTCAAATAGTAGTAGCAAAAATAATGAAGAATTAAATGAAGATTCTTTACGTAAGAAATTCGCTACATATTATTCAAAAATATTATTCTTTTCATTTTTAACAGATTCAAAAATAAAATCTTTAAAAGATATAGTGGATTTATCTGTTGGAGAAGAGAATTCAAGAATATTAAATAATTTGGGATTAAATATTAAAATTCTTACTTTATTGAATGATAATATAAACCCTTTTATTCTTAAAGAATTAGATTATAAAATACATAATATAAATTCTTTAGCCAATGATGATAGTCTATCTGAATTTGAACGTGCAACAATTGCTTTAAATAAATTTAGTAGATTATCCGATTCAGAAGTAGTCACACCTAAAAATGTAGCTAAATCCTTAATAGAATTGATACCTGTAACAAGTGTAAATACTGATTTTAGAATATTAGATATTGCAAGTAAGCAGGGAGAATTTGTTTATGCTACTTTTGAGAAATTTGGTAAAGATGTAGCAAACAATTTTTACTCTATCCCTACATCTAACATTGCTTATGAATTTACACGTAAAGTATATACATTATTAGGGCTAGATATAAATAAAATAGAAAAAAATTACTCATCATACGATTTGTTAAAAAGAGATGATATTGTAATTAATAATGAAATTAAAATAAATAATACAGCAATGAAATTTGATGCTATTGTAGGTAATCCTCCTTATCAGGAATCAATTAGTAACGATTCAAAAAACAAATCACTTAGTAGACAAATTTTTCCTGATTTTATATATTTATGTGAAAATCTCAAACCTCAATATTTCTCGTTGATTACACCTTCAAGATGGTTTACTGGTGATGCACAAGATAAATCATTTATTAAGTTGAGAGAGTTTTTTAAGAAAAATAATCATATTGAAAAAATAGTAAATATTCCACATTCAAAGAGTATTTTCGATAATGTTGAAATTAGTGGCGGTGTCAATTATTTCCTTTATAATAGATCGTACGAGGGTAATGTTTTATTTACAGAATATTATAATAAAAATACTATAAATACAATTTTAAGGCCTTTATTTGAAGAAGGATTAGATATAATTTTAGCAGGTGGTTCTACATACAATATTCTAAATAAAGTTAAAAATGAAGATTTCGAATCAATTACTAAAATAACAAAAGGTAGAAATGCATTTGGGATTTTAGGTAAAAATGCAAAAGATATATCTTCACCTGTAGAATTACCAAATCTTTATGAGTTAAGATGTAAATTTGAAGAAATTCGATATATCGAAAAGAAGTATATCCTGAAGAATATAGATATAGCTGATAAATGGAAAATATTTATATCAAAAGGTAATGGGGGTGCAGGGTTATTAACAGATAATAAGCAAGTAAGTATATTAGGTAAACCATATGTAGGTAAACCATATTCAGTATGTACTGATTCTTTAATACCAATAGGATGTTTTGAGAGTGAAAATGAAGCATTTGCTTTAAAAAAATATATTGAAACTAAATTTCTAAGATATATGGTTGGTATTTTAAAAACATCTCAAAATGTACTACAAAATGTATATGAATTTGTACCAATTCAAGATTTTACAGAAAATTCAGATATTGATTGGACAAAAGATGTAAGTAATATTGATTTACAATTGTATGAGAAATATAAATTATCCAAAGAAGAAGTTCAATTTATAGAAGAATCTATAAAACCTATGTTGTAGGCTTCCCTATTTTAAGACGACACTGTACTAAAAACTGTGTAAATAAAAAATTCTGCTTGGGTTAAAATCGAGCAGAATTTTTATTTGAAACATATTATGAAGATCAATTAAATAAAAGACCATTTAGTAAATTAAAAAAAGATATTTTTGATGATACTAATATTTAAATCTCACCGCATCCACATCACATCCCCCTTACAATCCTCTCTAAATCAACAGATATAAGATATTGTATCGGTAAATAAGCTGAATTTGATATATGAAACGCCTGGAAAGGCGTTTTTTTTGTTTGCTAATCAAAAAAGTCTTCTCTATTGGATTGAGCGATAATTTTCTTTCAACTTGTTCGCTTTTTTTCTATGGTTCAATCTTTGCAACTTTCGAGTGGCAGTAGGCTAAGTTTTATCGTACACGTAGAAGGAAGAGAAAATGAGTTTTATGACTACCATCACTTCTACTATTTTTAAATTATTTTAATTCAAATCTAGTTTTAGAATTTGAGTACTCAGAAGGTTACACACTTTGATATTTAAATAATTCTCTTCTCTTTTATCTGATAATGTATATGTTACATTTTTTAATGATTGAAGAAGAAAAATATTGAAGAAGAAAAATTTATTAAAATAAAGAAGTATATGGCAAAATTTTTGTGCATATGAATCCTATAACTAAAAACAAATAATTATGGCTAAAAAAAATGGATGGTATTATGCTAAAGAAGACTTTACTGGTGCAGTGGGATGGGGAGCAACTGGATCTTATTTTGGACCTATGGGAACGGCTTTAGGTATTGTAATCGGTGGTGTTGGAAGTAGTGCGTGGGAATGGTATTGGAATCAACCAAGCATGATTAAATTACCTGATGAAAAATTTACACAAAAGTTTGATACTTTAAATGAACAAGTTGGCTTTGTGCATAATGAATTTATTGTTGAATTTGTTAATGATAATTTACAGGTATTTAAAAGTTCAACTGAATTCGTCCATACCTTGCATAAACCGTTACTCCAAAAACTATCAAAATCATTTGCAGTTGCTGAAAGTGAAGTTGAGAAAATTTTTGATGCAAAAAAATTGATTAACAATTTAGATCATTTCTCCAAATTATCTAATGAACAAGATATTGAAACTTTAATTGATGGACTTGTTTCTATTATACAAGAGAATTATCAAAGTGATAAAATTCCTAATTATTCTAAAATAATATTGACTGAGACAGCATACTCCAAAGATCTTGATGTTGAATCTTATTTTAATAAGAAAATTAATGAAGTTAAAGAAGATAAAAATTTTGATGATTTAGAAAAAGAAATTATTTATGATTCATTAAATATTTTTAAATACTCTCTTGCATTATGGAACCAAAATGTTAATTAAAATCGTAAAAATATGAATGCCCTTTTATTAAGATATACCCCACAATTTTTATTGATACTACTATTATTAGTTTTAGTATTTAGAAAAAAACAAAATAGGACATGGATTGTTATAGGCCTGTTTCTAAGCACCTTATCACTCCTATTAGATTTTTTATACTTTGAATAATTAGCAAAACAACTTTTTATTCTAAAAATACTCTCTTTTTTTTGCGTTACCTCAATATAAAATGAAATGTCTAGAAAAAAATCTTTTTTAGACATTTTTTTTTAAGGTCGTCATGATTTTTTGTTGGTAGATTATCTTGGTATAAAGTTGACAATAGTCATTTTAATTTGGCTACCACCTCCTTCTACTCTATCCCTTTTTAACTAGCATCGAAAGCTAGTATCTTACTGGGGTTTAATACTTACACACTTTAAGCGACAGTGCCGTATAAATAAACTCACGAATTGCACTCGAGGCTTTAGCCGAATTGAACGAAGTTAAATCCGCGACATCGGGTTGGATTTTAGTTTTCTTCCTCCTTTGTTTTTAGTGGTCGGTTGCATAGTGTCTTATCTTGATTAGTATCAAAATAGGAAATACTTATATTGCTAAACTTTTAATGACTTTAAGAGGTTGTATTTGGCAGTAATACTGCTTAATTACAACTGCTTAATTTTCTTAATTATAGCTTTAGCGTTTTCATTTTTAGGATCTAATTCTAAAGCCTTTGTATAATTCAATAAAGCCTTATCATAATCCTTGTTCAAATAATAAGCCTCTGCTAAACTAGCATACAAATTAGCATTAGTACTATCATCAGACAGGGCTAACTCAAATACCTCAATAGCCTTGTCTATCTGATTTAAATGGATTAATTCATATCCAAAATTATTCAGGTAAAAAGACCCTGATAAATAGTGCTCTTTGTCCTGTTGTAGTTCTTTATACTTTTGTTTCGCTGCATTGAAATCCTTTTTAAATTCTGCAGACAATAAAGAGACCAGGTTAATCTTTGGATATCGGATCAACTCTGTTTCAATTTGATTATACAACCCTCCCCAATCCTCTTGTGCAGCTTCAGCTGTATTATTCATAATGATAATCATTCCATAGCTTGAATCTGGACAAATCAGAATACCACTTTGAACACCATTGGAAGTCCCTGTTTTTCCGTGATAAGCACCTTCTTTCTTACCATAACCTACATCCCATAAATATCCCTTGTCATCCCCTTCTTTCTCATCTTTAAATAGTAAACGCGTTGACTCCTTAATTAAAGGATTCGTACTCTCCAATTGAAACTGCATAAATGTAATTAAATCAGGTAATGTACTAATCATACCATGTGAACCTCCTAATAACGGATTTTTAAGTAATGGAGCTACCATCCTTTTATCATCAAAACTGATTGCTAATTGATCTTTGTATTGATCATACTCATACAGATGAGTATCTTGTAAATCAAGTTCACTTAGAAAATCTTGTAAGATGTCTTTATACGGTTTATCATATACTTGTTCTAAAATATAAGCCATTAACTCTGGACCTACTGAATTAGATTCATAAACCGTTCCTGGTTTTTTATTTAGCTTAACTGTTTTTAATTCTTTTAATAGATCAGACATGGTATAATCAAAAGCTTTATTTTCATAAACGCCTTCTCTTACTCCTTGGTAAATCTTGTCTATTTTTTTAGGTGCTTTGTCTTTAAGCCCTAAAGTATGAGTCAACAAGTTCTCAATGGTAATAGGAGTTCCTTTAAATTGTAGATTCGGATAATCTCCGTTGAGATACGTTCTGATATCATCATGGAGTGTTATCTTTTTTTCCAGAACAGCTTTGGCAGCTATAGAACCTTCAATACTGATCAACTATTAAACATAGCTCTTCAAAGGATTTTATAGCTTCTTGTTTTTTCTGTTGTTTTGTGTTTCCTAACTGATCATACGATGTTTTATCGTTAATACAACTAACTCCCTTACAACTTATAGAGGCGTTTGCAAGTATAGGAATAGATAGTAAGGTCAGAGTTATAAAGAGTTTGTTCTTCATTTTTAAAAACGCATATTTTTTTAAAAAGTAATTAAAAATCAACACACTGCCAAATAATCTCTTAAGATTCCAGTACATCCTTTCTTTACAACTACTCTACTATGTTAAATCGTTAATCGTACTACCTTTCGTATGCAATCATGTTCTACTCCTAATGAGTCGACTAAACCTTTATTTGTTACAAATAGGTTTGAAAGAATTAGTACTGACCTAAGTAAACACAAACCCGATGGTAGGATCTTCTTTAAAATAAGAGTAGCTGCGAACTTTTTCCTTGATCATTTACTTTGAGTTCCCTACTAAACTTTATATACCTAATAAAAGCAAAATGGCAAGATAAAACTCATTTAAATTTTAATCTTGCCAATTCTACCTCATCTAATCGATTATATAATACTTCAACGACCAATTTAGTATCATAATATCCAATTTTCTAATGAGGAACAAAAATCATCAAAGGTAGGAGCTATAGTTATCAACCCCTCATCTAACTCATATTCATGATAAAACACTTTTATTATTCCTGTTGACAGCTCCATCCAAATTATATTTCCACATCCATCATCTGCAAAAGGGATATGTGATTGATTGAGCTCAAAAATATCCGAGTTTGTTTCTTTTCTGATTTCTTTTATTTCAATTATATTTTTTATTGTAAGAAAATATTCTACTTCTATTTTATCCCAAGTACCTTTGCGAATAGTATAAAACTTGTTTCTAAACATCATTGCTCCGCTTGGGAATTTAACCCCATCATAAATCTGATATAAATGCACAAAACTAGCTGTATTTGTAGAACACCCCTTTAAAATACCTATAATTTGTGTTCTTCCTAATTTTGACTCTGTACCTATAAATAGTAACTGTTCGTTTTTAAATAATTTCATTTTCGTATATAGTTCAAGTATAGCAAAATAATATGAGTATGATAGTACTTACAATATTTATATTCATTATCAGCTGATTACCTATATTAGATCACCCTAGCATGAAGAGCTACATCATCGCTTCGATTCGCTTTACACGTTCTTCGCTAAACATCCAAGAAGGGAACGTGCGCTTTCCATCGGGATGATGCAACAACGTGAACTGAGCCTCATCCCTGACTTTTTTGGATTTATCATCTAAATAACTGCTAATAACCGCTAGAGAAAAACAAGAGGTGTTTGCTAATCCCATGATTCCCAACCAACGCATCGTTGCATTTTTACTTGCCAATGCGCGCATAAAATACGCTTGTGTACGCAAGTCGGGTAAGTGACGATCACAAATAAACACCAAAGCCCAAATAAGTTCTTGTTCGACCTTTGGATTCGTTTCTTGATCCAAGGCTGTTAAGAAGTAATCAATAGTTTGCGGATGGGATAAATAATGCTTCCAATCTCTAGTTTTTGTTCGAGCTTCTGCATTTATTTTTTTTGCAGCAATTATTTTTTCTTCAGCTGTTCCGCCTTGAATTGCCTGTATATGTTGGTGTTGAACTGGTGTTACTGCTGGATAGGGAACTTGTCGATTAAATTGCGCTTGTTTATCCTCATCCAAGCTCAACACAAAACCAGCCAACAAAAGTTCCTCTGCTTCCTTTAAATCTATACTAAGCGTTAAACTATCGCAAGCCTTATGTTGTTCTTCCCCTCCAGTTATTTCGCGTAATAGTGAGGTCAATTGTAGCAGTACAGCCTTATTGGACGCTGAAGCACTAAACATACCGGCTTCACTATCAAAAGTAATGTCACGAGTCAACTGATGCTCTTTGGCTAATTTTCTTGCCAATCGCTCAACGGAATATCCGCCACCGTCTATTTCATCAAAATAATGAAAATTGGTGCAAATAATGGAGAAACTAGTGGAGTGTTCCACTAAAATACAAGGAAAAAACTCATTCATCTTCTTCTTATTTATGGCGTGATTTATAGTTAAAATACAGTCTTTGTTTCATGATACTTACTTCTTTTTGCTTTCTGCAGTTTAGTTCTATCCATTAAATTGCTAATAGGAATACTCTTTTCCCTATCTATTGTATCGATTCTATGAGAAAAGTATTCCTTTTACTAATCTAATGCATTTAATAACAAGCGACATTGTTGACCAAATTTAATCTCATTCCTTTGCATGATTCTCAAAAAAATGAGCTGTAAGTGTTTCTTTAGCTCCTCCTTCTTTTGGAGACTGACAATACGCACTAAATCAGCAAAACACGCCTCGTTATTTATCATCCTAAGAAAAAGAAGTTCTTGCCATTCTTCAGCCTGTTCTTGCCACGAGTCCATAGCATCTAAGAGAGTCTCAACATACTTCGGAAAACCCAAAGTACTTGCATATGATTCGATGGCATGTAGTATTCCATACATAACTTCTTCCTTTTCTGTTCGATCATCTAATACACTCAAAAACAATGGAATATTCTCTATTTTTTCTTGTACAAACAAGAAATGTAAAGCTTCTTCAAATAGTTCAACTTCCGCATCACTTGTCATTAATCTAGTTGTAAATAGCTGTAAGGCTAAGTCTTCTCTCGTTTTCATCCTTTTTGTATTTTGATTGCTTGGCTCTTGGCGTTTATTTTTATTTCAAAGTTAAGTTTTTATACGCAACTTCCTCTTACAATTCCGTTCGGAAATCCAGTAACTTGTTTTACGCAAAATACACCGTAAAATAACATAAAAAATAACGTTAGGACTAAATTGCCCTATTTTGGTACCCTCAATATACAGGAAGATTACTTTAAGGTTAACCTCAGCGTTTTAAACCTTTACTTATGCAGCTAAAAGACAATTATTTAGGCAATCCCAATACGGGGCAACCCATCCATTCCAAGGCAGTAGAAAAATTTACTACTCTTATTTCATGCCTTATTCTTCAAGATCAAGAACCCTACTAACAAAGTCCGCAAATAGTTCGCAACATCAAACAGCGCTCTACCCTCCATTTTTAAACTTTATTCTCTTTTTACACCAGAATACAAGGTATAACTCCTTTAAAGAACCGATGTGCCTTTATTCTTATTTGTCTGATCATAAGACTCATACGCTTTTAGTAAGCGCACTTGGTTGCGACTATTCACATCTAACTTTGTATATAAATTAGAAACGTGGTATTTAATTGTATGTACAGATAAAAACAATTTATCAGCCATCTCTTGATTTGAATCCCCTCTCCAAATCAATTTCAAAACCTCAACTTCTCGTTCCGTTAATTGATATTGAATTCGGATTTCTGTTATCAACTGCTCGTCTTTATCCTGTGAAAAATCTTCTTTACTACTGGTAAATGAATTAGATACTTTTGCTTTCTCGTATTCGAGTTCCTTGTTTAAACTCAAAAGTGACAAATAATGTCTAAGCTCTGCCTTATACGATTCATTCTCTTCTCTTAACGTTCTAATTTTAAAAATAAGCACAAAACTAATCGCCATAATCTCAATAGCACTAATAAATCGCAAAGTATGAATGGAAAAAACAGAAGAAAGTCCCCAACCATACAATCGAGCAAGACTATATCCAGCACCAACTATAACAAGTAAACCAAAATTAAAAAGTAAAAAACGAGCATAAACGTTAGTGCTAAACAGTTTAATGGCTTGATATAAACACAAGACAGGCAATGCAAACCAAATAATTTGAATACTAGTAGAATACACCGTATGCTTCGAAATCACACATAAAAAGAGCAATAAGGTTAATAGAACTGCTGTAATTCCAAAAGCTTTAAAAAATGAAGGCATCTGTTTTTTTAAATCCAAAAAATAATAGGTAAATAAAGAGGCAAGTAAACATGTAATCGAAATATTAATCAACGGGAAATAGGGCCATATATAAGTTTGATTAGAAAAATAATAGAATATACCATCTTCATACAAAAAGGTCAAAAAAATAGAGAGTTGAAGTGCAGCATAGGTAATAAAACGCGCATCCCTAAAAATCAAATAAAAGATAAAATTAAAGATAATCGACATCCAAGTTAACCCGTAATACATACTCAAATAAAGCACGGTAAGCGATGCATACTGACCAAACTGACCAAACTCTGATAGAAATAAATTAAGTTCATTTGGATTGTTTTTTTTAATATTAAGGTAGTACTCGTTCTCTAAAGGTACAAAGTAATAAATCGGATAACGACTTTTAATTTGTTGTCCATATGCATCTTTATTAGGTTCAAGCTTCAACCATCTCCCCTCTCGATATTGATAAAAATCGTAGTCTGTGAGATGAATGGATCGATTTTGAAAAAGGATTGGTTTATGCAACAAAGAATCTGGTATAATTCCTTTAATCCAGGTATTTCCAGCCACATCTTTAGCATACGCCAATTCCTCTTTGAAAGTCAATTTTTTATATTCCAATGGAGGCTTTATCTCTTGAGCAAAAATCCCGACTGTAAACAAAGAAAATAATAGAACAAACAGCCTAGTATACTTTTTTTTCTTGTCTACTAATAATGTAAAAATTGCGATGATCATACAATAAAATACCATGGATACAATTTGCCTTATTTCTTGCTACTTCAAACATACTAAAAAACTTAACTTCAAAACAATCGCAAAATGCCATTTTTAAGTGATAAGCAGGAAAAATGGCAATAAACTAGCCAAAAAGTATAGGATAATTGGTCGTTTTTCTTGTCTTACTTAATCCTTTAGATGAAAAAAATAAGCGTATTGGACAAAACTAGCTAAAATGGTTAGCCTATAAATGGGTGTCATCTTATAGTTTTACATCACAACTTATGCAGGGCTTTTTTCTGTATAAGGCACTAACTTTAAATTGAAAAAACTATGAATGCAACCCCCTTTTTTAGCAGAAAGTGCTTTAGCCTTTTACTCGCTTTATTTTTAATAAACAGCTTAGGATCATGTAGTCATGATGACGGAACTGCGTCTTCACCAGATATCGATATTGATTCTCCTATACTATTGGCGGAAGAGGCCTATATTTATGGAATCCCTTTGGTAACTATGGATATAACCAAACGCCAAGCAACCAATACACTTGCGCCAATTGTGGGACAAATGGAAGCTCCTTTAAATCAATTCTCTCATCTTCCAATATTCCCTGGATCTGACTTCACATCAGTAGTCCGTCCTAATGCGGATACTTTTTATTCTAATGCTTGGTTAGATCTATCTCAAGGACCTGTCAAATTAAGTTTACCAACCAACAATGATCGGTATCATCTACTCCCTATGTTGGATGCTTATACCAATGTTATTGCCTCACCTGGTACGCGAACCATAGGGAATAAAGGGGGAGATTTCCTAATCACAGGACCATCTTGGACAGGGACTATCCCTGGTGGTATGACGCAGATTAAATCACCGACAAATACGGTATGGATTATTGGTCGTACAGAAGTAAAAAGCGAAGAAGATGGTCGTGACTTTGTCTATCCTCTAATTAAACAATATACTTTAACACCTCCTGAAGGATATCAATTACCTCCTTTAGAGACAAACTTGTCTAAAGAAGATCCAAATACAATTGTAGAAAATATGCCAATTGAAGAGTTCTTTAACTATATGAACCGCATCTTAAAAGAAAATCCACCTCTTGCCCAAGATGCTTCATTTATTAAACGTATCAATAAAATTGGAATTGGAGAAGATTTAACATTTAAGCTTGAAAACTTCACTTCATCAGAACAAGAGGTGATAAAAAATATTCCTACTGCTATAACTCTAAAATTAGACTCCAGACAGAATGAGCTACCAATTAGAAATGGTTGGGCAATCTTGGAAAATACGGGTGATTATGGAACGGATTACTTTCATAGAGCTTACGTTACCCGCTTTGGGTTGGGTGCTAACCTACCAGAAGACGCAATTTATCCAACGGGATTCTTAGATTCGGAAAACAAAGCCTTGATTGGAACTAATAAATACGTGATTCGATTTGAAAAAGACAAATTACCTCCAGCTCATGCTTTTTGGTCTTTAACCTTATATAATAGTAGTGGCTTCTTTTTCCCTAATGATGAAGACCGATTTACCCTTGGAGACCGAAGTGATCTTATTTTTAATCCTGATGGTTCCTTAGAAATTTACATTCAAAATGAAAATCCAGGACCCGATAAGGAGAAAAACTGGCTACCAGCACCAAATGAAAATTTTAGCCTAACTCTACGTGTTTACTATCCTAAAAAAGAAATGCTCGATGGGTCGTGGAAAATACCGTCTTTTACTCGAGTTCCTTAACTTGTATCTCTTGTCGTCAATACAAGCTTTAAATATTTAATAAAGTTGGAAACTGTCTTGTTTTTAAGACAGTTTCCTTTTGCTCTTTTATGAAAATAGTTGAAAGGTTATGCAGATTTAAACCATAACCTTGAGTTGTGTCTATAGCGTAGATAGGGACACAAATTATACTCGAGGCTTTAACCAAATCGAATTAAATTCGCCCATCGGGAATCAAAGAAACCAACGCGCTTTCTCTACAATTACATGTCTCAATAAAGCATTAGAATATAAAAGCCTGCCAATTGATTAATTTTGCAAGCCTTTTTGTTCTTTTAGATCCTTTTTTGTTGATGATTTTAAAAAAACAACTTTCTCATTTAACTAAACATAGCCTATTGGTTTTCCTTTGGGAATTCTTCTTTTGTTAGTTACAAATTCTATACAATCAAAAGAAGATGGAACATTTGTATCCTAAATTTCATCCTCTCCTTTTCGTGCTTTACTCAAGGCTAGACTCCTGATAATCTATCTCTTGGCTATTATTTAGAAGATTGAATAAGACTATACACGCATTCGTATTAAAATTGATGGTATTAGAATTGTTGCGCTCGATAAAAAGTACGTCTTAGATTCGATTGTCTTTATTTGAGAAGACGACAGTATTTATCCCTTGTTTTTCAACTAATTGGGGGTCAAGCCAGCTGTTAAGGTAGTCTCGTAATCCTATTCGATTTCCTCAATCTCATCCATTTTTGCCTTTTTTCTGACACTATGAGGTACACATCATTAGGTTACAACATCAATTCCCTTTGCTTTTAAAGCTTTCAATATAGACTCTTCCGCTGAAAACAACGTCATTTTCTTTAAGTTGGGAAATTGATCTACATCTGAAAATGACTCAATCGAAAACCTATCATCTTCACCATCCCAAAAAGGACAAATGGTCATATAAATCTCATTTCCACCGTCTTGGTAGAGTTCAGTAACTAAATTCGCCCATTTTTTATCAAGGGGTAACGCTTTAAAATAAGCAACAAGTTCTGGAATTGGTTCGTACCCTTCTTCCTCCACATCTATACTCCTCTTCTCATATAAATCAGCGAATTCATAGACCTCTACTTTGGGTTTTAACACCTCTTGTACATACATTAATTCCTCTATAACGGCTAGTTTAAAATTGAAATTTGAAAAGACAAGACTCTCTTTTACTTTATTTTTAATCGCGTATTTATTCTTCTTTTTCTTTGGTGTAACATAGTTATAATTTTGCCCAAATTGATAGCTATAGATAGGGGTTTCACCTTCCCCTAGATAACGTAAAGCTCTTAACTCCCAAGGTCCTATTTTCCCATCAAAACCTTCAGTTCCTTTAACAGATACACCATTGAAGTAGATATCGCCTTCGTACAGTCCATGCGATCGATACTTTACTTCTTCTTGAGGATGCTGTAAAAAATAAAGATCAATAACATGGTCTATGACACCATAATTTGTATAAATACCTAAATCGTCCCAAGCGATACGCCATTGATTATCTTCCCAATATTCTCGAGTGGGTTCTCCTAAAATAGTTTTTAAATAATGTACAGATGTTGGAAAAGTCAGCGCGTGTCCATCCAACCAAATCCCTTGTTCATTTAATTCTATTTTCATATTTTTTATTTTCTCTAGTAAAATGACTATTTTCACATGGAAAGCTAACACTTATATGTTCAAAAAGTCACCTATATTATCTAACTCTTTCTAAAACTTCAGCAGGATATACTACACGGTGGCTTACCTTTCGCTTCTCTAAAACGTTGTAAACTTCCCAAAAGAAAGGGGCTTCTTTTAACCTCTTTTTACCTAACAAACTTACACACTTTAAGAAACTACACCTAATTTTCCCTAAATCTAAAGTCACTATTTTACATTTAAATAGAACTACTTTCCTTTTTATCTTTATTTTTACGAAAAATACGAAAAAAATTGAATACTCCAGAATTTGAACTTTCAAATGATCAATCTACCTAGTTAGGACTTGAATCAGTTGAATCTCATTGGGAATGTGTTTCGTTGTTTAACAACTAGTATTACTTTGAGGGTGACACGATACACAAAGAAATCAGCGCGAGCGAACAAGGGTATATGTAGCCAACCTCGCTATAAAACGAGAGATAGTTAAAGTTTTTGCCTTAGATGGAGTTAGAACCTATAACGAAAATTTACAACTAACGCTGAATGAACTCCTAACACGCAACGTACTAAATTAAATCACTATGAAGAAAAATATGGAAAATATTGACCAATGGTTACAGCTAAATGCAGCAAAAATACACGACTTTTCCCTACAGCATCCAGCAACATTAGAGGAAGTAGAGCAGTTGGAAAGGACTGTTGGCAAAACACTACCTCAAGACTTTAAAGACCTCTACTTTTGGCATAATGGACTTAACGAGGACGAAAACTGTGGGAGTCTATTTTATGGGATGGATTTCTATCCTATCGATCAAGTGATCGCTTCCTATTTGGATAAGAAAGAAAACTACACCACGCAGATTATTCCTTTGGAGCACGCAGACTTGGGAATTGATCCAAGTCATTGCTATAACCCCCATTGGGTTGAATTTGCCTTTGATGGTTCACATACACACTTATACTTGGATCTCTCTCCTGCGAAAGAAGGTCAATATGGTCAAATCATCTTTGTAGATGATGAATACGAAAGAGGGATTCTCGTTGCTTCCTCCACCGCTTCTTTGATTGCTGATTTTGATCGAGATTTACAGCAAGGGCTCTATTTCTTAGATGAAGATGCCTTAGAAGATGACAACCACTATTTGGAAACCCATGCTTCTATTGACCTAGTCAATTGGTACCACAGTGAAAAATGGAAGCGCTAAAATAAAAGCGTACCACAAGATCTAAAAAAGTTCTTCAAAGTCCTTCTTTTTCAGATCGTCTTTCACTTTTTAAATGGATCATTGGACTGACCCCAGGCCAACGGTTAGACAAATCACAGCAAAGAGAAAAGAAGCGACTCAAGTAGTAGTTGCTATTGCTCTTTTAGATCATTTAATACTAACCTCTCAGCGTTATTGCTCTTTTGCAGATGAAGGCGTCTTATGACGCTTTTTTTTGTTTTCTAGTTGATTCTAACTATTTTACCTCTTATCTTTGCACGATTATGCAGCAATAATAAAATAACATAGAGAAGTATAGCTCTCTTTTAAAAGGAGGCTTAGTAGATTTACCTCGTACCTCAACTTTAGGGTGCCGTTATTTTATTATACCTAATCATGAAATCAAACAACGTAAATAGTATTGTACTATTCATTACAATCACAATCATATTAGATAGTGCCGGATTTGGTATTATCTTTCCTGTATTACCCGAATTATTAGAAAAAGTACTAAATGCCGATTTAAGTACAGCTGCTAAGTATGGTGGAATACTCACCCTTGCCTATGCTTTGATGCAATTTATATTTGCCCCTATACTGGGTATTCTGAGTGACTATTACGGTCGTAGAAATGTCTTACTGCTCTCTTTACTCGGATTTTCGATAGATTGCTTGATAATGGCTATAGCTACTGAATATTGGATCTTATTTAGTAGCCGGTTAATAGCCGGTATTACAGGTGCTACATTCGCTGTAGCTTCAGCTGCAATTACGGATATCACAACTAGTGCCAACAGAACCAAATACTTTGGTTATTTAAACGCTGCCTTTAATATTGGCTTTATTATAGGCCCCTTAGTAGGAGGTTTATTGGGAGCGTACCACCTAACTTACCCTTTTTACTTTGCAGGAATAGTAGGCTTGTTCAACGTTACTTATGGATACTTTTACTTTCCCGAAACAAATACCTTCCGCATTAATAAGCAACTTAGCTTTGCTAGCCTATCTCCTTTACAAACCTTGAAAAGGAGCAAACAATTTAAAGGACTTACAATCTTATTTGTCGCCTTCTTTTTATTATCAACGGCTTCACACAGTATGGAGAGTACTTGGTCATTTTTTACCATAATGCAATTTGATTGGAGCAAACAACAGGTTGGATTTTCGCTAACCATAATAGGTATTATCGGTTTTGTAGTACAAGCCTATTTACTACAGTACCTTTCAAAAAAACTAGCTGATCAGAAGCTGATTTACATGGGATTAATTTTAAGTTTTACAGGCTTACTCGTATTGGGATTTTGTACAACAGAACAACAACTGTGGATCGGAATTACACTGTATTTAGTAGGAAGTATTCATCAGACAGGATTTCAATCTATGTTGTCTAAATCACTAGATCAACAATATCAAGGAGAACTACAAGGAATATTAGGAAGCTTAAACGGATTAACAACGATAATAGGCCCTCCTATTTTCACCTATTGTTTTTATTTGTTCACACAAGACAATGCTCCCCTATACTTACCAGGTATTGCCTTCATACTATCAGCACTATTGATTAGTGTTAGTTTTTATTTAATCCTACATTACTGTAAAAAATAACTTTATAATGACACATCCTTCTTTCTAAATTTGTAAGCGGGATGTGTAAAACATCGATAAACATACTTTTCAAACTCCAAGTAGCCGTACTTATTCCTTGACCAAGTACAAACTACAGCCACTAGTCATTTTTGTATATCCTCCCTCTACCATCATCTACTATACTGTAAATGAACGCATAAGCATTGTGAAAATAATAAATAACACCAAACGGATTAGCTGCCAAGGTAAAGAAGGAGATTTATAATTCTCTATTTCATACTTGCTAGGATATAGGCCAACAAGTGTTTTAATTTTATGCCAATCCCAAACTAATAATAGAATTCCAGCGCATAACATCAGCAAAGTGATCACCCAGGTAAGCTTAAAATTCATACTTACTGTAATAATGAAAATATTAAACATAATTCCACAAAAAAATACAGCCCCTAAAGTAGCAAATCTTTGAGTAAACAGTAAAAATGCAGTAAAGACTTGGCAAAACCCAAGAAAATTCCAATATAAAGTGGCTTAATATAATCCTTCAAAAAAATAGCTTACCGGATCATCCATATTTATAGGGGTAAAACGGCGATTCAACAACTTGGTTAATCCGGAAGGGATAAAAGCAAATCCAACTAAAAAGCGAATACCAATAATAATTACTTCTGCAATTTTACTCTCCCTTAATTTTCTGTATACACTCAACTTTCTACTCTTTTTTGGCGTTATCTTTATTTTCCTTAGTCGAACAAAACTTTATTTGTTACATATACGCTTGAAAGAATTAGTACCAACACGGATAAAAACAAAAATAAATTTTCATATTCAGATAACTACTTTTTGTTTTTAGTCATGATTATTTATGGTTAAACGCAGCATCTATTGCTCCTCATGTAAGTAAAGACTCACAATGAAGTTTTATCAACAAACCCTTTAAGGTCCTTTTCTTCCTAATTCAATCTAAATATTAATTTCATTTTAGTTTCACCTCCAACAATTCCATCCATTTTGCTCGATCGTTAACCACAAAACGACATTCTTGGTCTGCTAACTTCACCTTTAAACCATTGTCAATCAAACCCATTGTTTTACAAGGTTGTATGGTTTTCACATCGGCAAAGGCAATGCGTACCGTTTTTTTTGTAAAATTAAACTTATGAGAATGAAAGAGCAAGTAGTCTTGGGTTATCCCAAGTTTTCCACCAATGGCCTGTCCTTTTAAAAACAAGTTGGCAACGCCATAAGCTTCTAAGACTTCCCCTTCTTCTAAGGGTAAATCTAATTGAAGTAAAATTCCCTTGGTCATCTTCTTAATAAAGAAGTAAAACACCAAGGAGAAAAATACACCAAAAAGCACGCCTTTCACCAAATAGTAATACCACGCAGCTAAACTATGATTAAATACCCAATCCAGTAGTACCCCAAAAAGAATATACGTTACAATAACTAAGCTTACAATTTTGATTGCGTCTTTTTTGCTTACTCCTAAAGCATCTGCTCCAATTTTCATGTTTTTTCGTTTAATGGTATTTTTTAAAGATACAAATAAAATACCGCTAATTTCTATAAAAATGCAACATATATAAAGGTAAAAATGGAAGTTATTTTACGCGTTAAAAGACGATTTTATTCTTGGACGTTAAATACCAAACACTTGCAGAACAATAGAGCCACAAAAAAAGTCAAGCAGCAAACTACTTGACTCTTTGTTATTATTCAACAACGGAAACACCTTAGTCTAAAAACGCGTCCAATCTGAATTGACTTGATAATCCAAGATTGGATCTACATCATTTTGAGTTTTAAACTGTCCGTGAAAAGCAGCTAAATCCGCTTCTACCTGTTGACGGGTAATCTCGACCAATTGAGGATTAAAATCGTCCATTCCCAACACAAATTGGAAGCCAATAACGCGAGAAAGCATCTTACCGATAAGCAACATATTGCGTTGTTTTACTTTACTATCCACCGTAAAATCGAAGTATGTACGAAATAAATCCACACTTACATTCGTGCGTTCATACCCTTGTAAAAAGTGATATAGATTCGTTTGCTTCGCTTTTCTCATCTGCTTTACAATTCCTTCTGCAATTTGCGTATACAGCATCTCATTAGATCCCTCAAAAATTTGGAAAGGTCTACAATCAACTAAAGAACGCCCCGCAATATGATCCAAACGATATCCATTTGCACCTGCTAATTGCAAGCTAATTTGAGCCGATTCTTGCATTAAATCCGTCACAACTGCTTTGAGTACATTAGCTTCAATACTCATCGAAGCCAAGTCATGCTCAATACCACTAGTCGCTACGCTGAAAATACACATACCCGAACACAGCGTATAAGCCGCTTGAATCTTGGCGATTTGATTTTTCACTGAATCAATACTCAATAGCGGAACTCCTCCTACTTGTCTTTCTTGGCAATGCGCCAATGATTCATCCAACAGCCGTTGAATAAAACCCAACCCCATTCCTGGAAATTGCAATCTACTACGGTGTAGTGTATCGAGCATTAATTTAATTCCCGTGCTTTCCGTTACTAATTTTTGCTCTGAAGGAACGGCAATATCAATTTCATTAATACCATAGGGAATGGCATACAACCCTAGGTTATTGTAGCGGTGAGTCATGGGAATATGTTGTTCCACTCTATTGTTTTCAGAAACAAAAAAGTCAATATCGCGAGCTAATTCACCATTGGGTTTACTCTCTCTTGCGGTTACTAACCAAAAGTCAGCCGCACCACTCAATCCTTGCCAGTGCTTTTGTCCTTTAATGTGAAACACATCCTCCTTTCGCTCAAAGGCCGTTTTCATATTCAAAGCATCACTACCATGGGCTTTTTCCGTAATCATCAAACCTCCCATTGCCTTGTTTTCCATAAACTGATGAAACACGCGTTGCTGTACTGCCGGTTGACCGTACTTCGCTAAAGGCTCCAAAAAAAGCGCAATATTAATCCCAAACATCAACGACAACGGCAACGACTCATACGATGCAGCAGCCAGTATTTGCAAGCATTCTTTGACTTGTACTCCTCGCCCACCATAGCGAGTCGGAATAGCCACTGCTAAAGGTTTTTCCTCCATGATTTCCTCCATTAATTCAGCTGGAAAATCACGGGTTAACCCCATATCATTATAATTGTATTTTTCGCGAAACAAATACTTCAATCGCTTCTTGAATTCTGCGATATAGGTACTAAAATCAATGTGTTCTACTACTGCATCCATAACTATCTCCTTTTTTCAATTAAAAAATATACAGCCATCTAACTGTTTCTCCTCCTATGTGCTGAAAATCGAATAACGATTGAACCAGTCATAAGGACAAAAACGATCAAACACCATACGGAACAAATTTAAGAAGCTGATAGCGAAACAAATATGATAGTTCAGTTTAAAACTAGGACAAATCGTGCATCAGTAAGAGGCTACTGAAACTATATCTTCCTGTAGGCTGAGGGTGTAATACCCACGTGTTTTTTAAAAAGGCGAGCAAAATAAGACGGATCGACAAAATCGAGCTCATAAGCTATAGTTGCAATACTCTTATTGGTTTCTAGCAGTAAAAGTTGGCTGTGAATAATGGCGATTTCCAAGATTAGTTGCTTGGATGATTTTTGAAACACAGCAGAAACACAGCGATTCAAGTAATTGATCGACACTTTGAGTTGATCGGCATAAAAATCGACGGTCTTGTGCTTGCTAAAATGCAAGTGAACGAGTTGTTTAAACGCCATGGCTATCTCTTGCTTGCGTTCGATAGCTGTCGTTGAATCCGACAGCTTAATCACCTTTAAGGCAATGGTTTTAAACAAGCTTTCATACAACTCTTTATAGGGTTGATCACTGTGAATTTCACTGTACAGCAAATCGAGTAAACTACTTAGTGCCGCGCTGTTTTGCGCATTGAGATTGAGCAAAGGAGAAATGGTAAAAATATTCAAAATCTGCGTTTCCCGGAACATAGAGGTCATCGCCTGTTCTTTTATGAGTACACAATAGCCTTCTGCTGATTTATCCACAGACTCAATGGCTGAAATATAACCATAATTGCACAGCAATACCGCAGGAGCTTCTACCGTAAACACAGTAGAATCAATTCGCTGCGTAAAATACCCTTTCGTCAGGTGAATCAGTAAATTGTACCCAAAGAAAATAGGCGGAATTGGAATTTTGAGGTAAGGCGCTATATCCTTGAGGGAAAAAATTTTAATTGGCGTACGAATATAGACTAAATGATTCCTCCCCATGTCCATGAACTTGGATACAAACTCATCTGCATTAATTTGATTGTCTATCATGCCTAATAGTATTTGGTCAAAGTTCAACAATAGAATTGAATTGGCAATAGAAAATAAACGTTTTTACTCTTATTTTCTTCCTCAACAGCAAAGTTGCCCCTTGATCATTCCACGCAAATCCCCGCATTGGTTGGGTAATCTATTTTATAAAACAATCTGCTAACCTATGAGTTTCTCACGTATGCATGAGGTACTCCCTATACCTCTGCTCTATTCACTTAAGCGCGCAACAGTAATAGCAAATAAAGAAGACTTCTCTTCTTCTTTTTTTCTTATCTTCGTTATTTATACTTAATCTAATTAAAATACTATGTTTATAAACCACCTCCAACGAATTCATATTCAACGATTCCTATATTTCTTTTTTGTTCTGCTATCGCCTGTCGTGCTTCATGCGCAAGTGGAAGGAACTAAAGAGCATGCCTATTTTACCATAGACAACACTCCTCTTCATCTCATTCGAACTGATGAGGTAGATTTGGCGGTCCGCTATAAGAAAGGACAAGGTATTCCTCTTGTTTTTATTCACGGATCCTGGGATGACCATAACTCTTGGCTTCCTGTAGCAGAAGAATTGAGTAAAGCAGTACCCAATCCCATCCTTTTATATGATAGACGAGGACACAGTGCCTCTACGCCAGACACCAAGCAAGGTACACTATCCATGGATGTACAAGATGCTTTAACCCTCCTAGAGCAGTTGGGATTTAAAAAGGCACACTTCATTGGGCATTCCTATGGTGCGAACATCACAATCGAACTAGCGACAAATCACGCGGATCAAGTAGAAAGCATTGTGCTTTATGAACCTCCCATTTTTGGATTGCTAAAGGGAAAACCCGAATACAAAGACATCCTAACTAACATACAAGAGGAAATGCAAAAAAGCAAAGCCCTACTAGAACAAGGAGAAGTAGAAAAGGGTACTTTTAATTTTATAGAAAAAGTAGCCTTCGGCACTGGTAGTTGGTACTCTATTTTTGATGAAAGAGCCCGAAATACAATGACGGCAAGTTACCGCACTTGGCTTGATCAAGCCCGTGACCCGGAACGCCTCAATATAAAACCGCAAAGTCTCAACCAATTTAAGAGTTCCATTACACTTATTACAGGGTCTGATTCGATCTTGGTCTACCCCGCAGTCGCCAAAGAACTTCAACTAAAGGTAAAGCCCCTAGCCCTGTTTACCATCCAAGGCGCAGGACATGGAGGTCTGATTTCTCATCCGCAACAAACAGCAGCGATCCTGTTGAATCACCTCAAAGAACACGCCTCAAAACAGTAGGCTAAAATCGTGTATCATCCCTTAAACTTACTTATTGCGTTTTTTCTATCCCCTAAATACTTGTCTACCCCTATTTTTCTAGATATCTTTACGTTCGTACAACGAAATAATTCACTCTTGATATAGGCAAATAGAAAAAACTCAAAAATTAAATGAATGAAAAAAGCAATTATTTTATCTGCCGCCTTACTAACCTATAGCTTGTCAAGCTACGCACAAAGCGAGACAAACACAATCGAAAATCAGTTTAACACCCTCCTTAGTCAGTCCAATAACTGGCAGAATTACAAGGTAGTAGAGAAAAATAAATTACTACATATCCAACAAAATGTAAAAGATTCTATTTCGCGTTTACAAACGACGATTGGTCAAAATAACCGCGTACTTGTTGAACAGAAAACGACTATTGACTCCCTATCCAATCAATTACAAGGAGTACAAAAGGATTTAACACAGGCCGTAGAGCAAGAAAACAATCTTGATTTTATTGGAATCAGTACACATAAAAGTACGTTTAAGGTCATTGTTTGGTCTATTATTCTGGTTTTACTCTTGATTTTAGGTCTTTTGTTTACCCAATACAAAAAAAGCTTCACCACGACAAAAGAAGCACGTAAAAAGCAAGTAGAGGCCGAAACTGAACTCGAAGAATACAAAAGAGCAGCTTTGGAGCGTGAACAAAAAATTAGACGTCAACTTCAAGATGAAATCAATAAGAATAAGCGAAGCTAACGCATAAAAAGAAAAGCTTATAGGAGCGTTTATTTACTTGTACGAGTCATTAGAAGTCAATTTGCCGTTGACTTCTAATGATTTTTTCCCTTTTAATTACCTTGATTAACAAACCGTTACCATAAGCCCAAGCATGGCTAGCCCATGCTGTTTCTTAGACTTGCTTCTCGTTTTGTCCAGGGCGTTTTCTAGGTCTATTGTTTCGTTTATTTCGCTTCTTAGGCTGCTTTACCTTTACCTCGTCTTGAGGTGTGGATAACGGAAGAGCATCGGACAGGACTGGAATTTTAATGCCAATGACTTTTTCTATCTTTTTTAACTCTTTAATCTCATCTGTTGCACAAAAAGAAACTGCGACACCTGAAGCCCCCGCTCGTCCAGTACGTCCAATTCGGTGTACATAACTTTCGGGTATATTCGGCAATTCGTAGTTTACTACATGAGGTAATTCCTCTATATCAATACCTCGAGCAGCAATATCTGTGGCAATCAAAACGCGTATTTTATTCGCTTTAAAATCGCTAAGTGCACGTTGTCTAGCGTTTTGTGATTTATTGCCATGGATAGCGGCAGCCGAAATCCCCCTGCTTACCAACTTTTTCGCCAATCGATCTGCCCCGTATTTCGTTCGGGTAAACACCAAGGAACGCTGGATTGACGTATCCTTCAATAGCGTGTAAAGCAAATCTAACTTGTCGTCTTTCTCCGCAAAATAAACACCTTGTTCAATCGTGCCCGCGGTAGAAGAAACAGGGGAAACATGTACCTCTTTTGGATTCTTGACGAGTTGCATCGCTAGTTTTTTAATTTCTGGAGGCATGGTTGCCGAGAAAAAAAGCGTTTGTCTTTTAGTGGGAATCTTGGTGAATATTTTATTCACATCTTTGACAAATCCCATATCCAACATACGGTCCGCCTCATCTAACACTACAATCTCTATATGTTGAAGGGAAATCAACTGTTGGTTCAACAAATCCAACAAACGTCCTGGAGTTGCAATCACAACATCCACACCGCGTTTAAGTTGTCCTACTTGTTTGTGTTGAGAAACCCCTCCAAAAATGGCCAAGTGTTTTATTTTTAACTGCGCCCCATAGGCTTTAAAATTCTCATCTATCTGAATAGCGAGCTCTCTAGTAGGGGTTAATATAAGCGAACGAACTCCTCTTTTAGGGGTTGATTGCTGTTGCAGTAGCTGTAAGATAGGAATGGAAAAAGAAGCAGTTTTTCCCGTTCCCGTTTGTGCACACCCGATAATATCATGTCCTTGTAAAATAAAAGGAATACTCTGTGCCTGTATTGCTGTAGGTTGATCATATCCAATTTCCTCAATGGCTTGTAGGATGGGTTGGATAATATTTAATTGTTTAAACGTCATAGTTAATGGGCCGAAAGCCCTGTATTTCCAATACTCCTTTGTATCAGGTTGAAATAACTTGGAGTAATTTATTTATTTCACCTTTTTTTCGTCCTACAAATAACGGGGTTCTCCTGCTAACTTTAGCCAATGAAACCTTTTATTTTACTCCCAATATTTATTTTACTGCAACTAGCTATGCAACTATAGTATTACTTGATCCATTTTTTAGACAGATAGCCACTCAAAATAAAACAAGGTAGAATATATTGAATACCTAAAAAGCTAAAAAACAAGGCGTTAATTACTTCAATAAAGGATTTAGCTAAATTTACGCTAGAAATACCAAGTGCGACAATGTTGTCAACAAATATCCAGATGAAAAACAGAAATAGCACTAAAATATGTGCAAAGGTATAATGGATAATCCCTAATAACCAAGGTTCTTTCACTCTATTGAAAAGATAAAAACCAGAAACAAAAGTACTGAGAAACGCTATCAAATACATGAGATTCGATAACCTCTGTGGCAGTGATACTTCAAGTATAAAATACATGAGCACAACGATTAGCAGCCAAATAACTATAGTAGAATAAGAAGCATAGGTAAGAGATTGTTTGTTATTCATCTTTTTAAAATTGCGTTTTTTAATTCCTAAATACTTGGTACGATCACCCATCGATCCCATTTCTTCTATTATCTTACTTGTGATTTTTCAGCTTGTTTAGCGTATCTTCAATCATCTCCATCCGTTTTTTTACTTTGTCTGCCGAAGCATCTAAGGTGTATCCTTCTTCCATTAACTCCTTAATCAAGAGCATTTTTTTTATATTCTCGTAATTATATCTCCTGTTTTTTCCTTCTTCTTCCGTTAAACTTATAATGATACCTTTTTCTTCCCAATAGCGAATCTGACGTGTAGGAATCCCCGTAATTTGGGCCACTTCCCCTATTCCAACCACCAACTTATCAAGAAAATCAAAGTCAAAAGACAAATCAGTAGGATCCTTACTTTCTTTCATTTTGTAATTTATTTACAATTAATGTTGCAAATATAAAATATAAGTCCTTCATTTGCAATTGTAGATTATTTACAATTAACGTCAATTACAAACATCTAATGTATGATACGAACATTTATTATACTAGTATTCCTAGTAACAACACTAAAAACAGCGTGTATGTCAGCACAAACCCCTCCTTTACAACACGAAAAAAAGGAACTCATTAAGCTAGTAGAACAAACCTTTGCACAAGGGGCTTTAAACCAATTAAATGTGAAACAAATGGAACAAGGGTTTCATCCAGCGTTTAATATTCTGATTCCCAAAGAGAATGAAGTCTTTAAACTCCCTTTAGCGCAATGGATCGAAATAGTTGAAGCGTATAAAAATTCACCAGAAAAGAGGAGCTCGGGTATTCGAAATCTAGACTATACTATAGAAGTATTGGATCTAACGGATCGTACAGCTGTTGTTAAAGCAGAATTTTTCAGAGACAAGAATCTACTTATCACGGACTATTTATCCTACATCAAGTTCGACGATTCTTGGATGGCCGTATCGAAAATCTCGAAAGAATATAGTATTAACCCTTTACACCTTGATTTATAATGAGAAAAGCATTTTTATTACTCTTAAATTTATTGTTTATGTCTACAGTTCTAGCCCAGACAGCTTCAAAGTCTGCTTTACTTTTAATTGAAACACAAAACGAATGGATGCATCCCGAAGGGAAGTTGAACAAAGCATTGATTCGAGATCCGCAAATGATGCAAAACGCTATAGCCAACATAGAACAGGTACTTCAGTATGCCCGAGAAAATAAAATAGAGGTGATTCACGTTGGCTTGCGCTTCAACAAAGGATACCCGGAGATGGGTAAAGCTGAGGCAGGACTTCGCCACGCTATTCCAAATGCAGGAACCTTTCAAGAAGGTGAATTTGGCACAGCCTTTTTTGAAACAGTAAAACCTTTAGAACACGAGTTTATAGTAACAGGTCGCACGGGAGCAAGTGGATTTACAGGTTCTAATTTAGATGCCTATTTGAGAAACAATAAAATCGACAACCTCTACCTTGTGGGATATGCCACACATGTTTGCATCGAAAGTACTTTTCGGGATGCACACGAAAAAGGATATAACACTTTTGTTCTCTCCGATGCAACCGCTGCTTTTAATCAAACACAACAACAGTACTTTTTAAATGAAATTGTTCATCATTTTGGTCAACAACTAAGTAGCGCTGAATTTAAGCGTTTAAGCTTTTAATTTCCCACCTATCACCTCAAAGTTAGTAAGAGGGTGTCCCCAAAGGTCACCCTCTTACTTTTTATATAAACCCCGATGTCTCGGATTTGCAATCCGTGACTTTATTTATACACACGAGCTTTAAGTCCGCACGATTAGATCTAACTTCTTTCAATTTGACTAAAGCTTTGAGTTTAAAAAATTTAGCGCACGGATTGCACTCGAGGCAGTAGCCGAATTGAACCAAGTTAAATCCGCGCGATCGGGGTTTAGGGGATGCGACCTCTCCTACGTCGAGGTGACATGACGAACGTGAGTGACAAGCGTGATTGACGGATGCGACCGCTCCTACGTCGAGGTGACATGACGAACGTGATTGACGAACGTGATTGACGAGCGTGATTGACGGATGCGACCGCTCCTACGACTAGGTGACATGACGAACGTGATTGACGGATGCGACCTCTCCTACGTCGAGGTGACATGACGAACGTGAGTGACGGGTG
>NZ_JBMVQP010000022.1:0-66805 GCF_050522425.1 Myroides sp. C6-3
GCCTTTCTAATTCTTTTCATAATTCAAAGATAAGTTTTTATGCTTAACTTAATGTCCAGGCTAAGTTACCAAGTCCACTCTCTTCCTCGTATACTAATTTTGACCTTTATACTCCTTTTGAATCAACTGAAATAAGACATCCTTTTGTGAGCTTAACTGTTGAAAAAGAGTTTAGTAAAAAGAATATAAAAGTGGCTCTGGTAGTAAACAATCCCTTTATCAAAGCGAAAGAGGAATCTACTACACTGTATTCAGACAGCTATGACAACGTCCATATCGTCGATACGCGATTTAGATCGAAAGAAATAAAAGACTACGCTTCTATCGCGGTCAATTTAAGTTATACCCTAGGCAACAACAAACTAAAGGCTAAAAGAGATGCACCAATTCAAGCTACCTATTAATACCAATACTATGAAATACATCAAAAACTTTTTATTGTTATTCTGTATTTTCTTTTTACTCCTGTCAGTAATTGAAAAATTAATCAACTATAATTCTTTTGTATTAAGTATAGAAAAATACCCAAATTTTCTATAATTGGCTCATACTTCCATTATCCTATTTTGTAATAATAATGGAAATAAGTACTGTTATCACATTAATAATCAAAGAAAAAATAGGCTTCTTATTTCTGTCAATAATTTTCTTAATCTTTTCAATCTACATTATCATCTTAAATCATTTTGATAAATATTCCGCTTGTGGATGTGGTGGTCTTTTAAACTATTTAGGATATACAAGACATCTTATTTTTAATACATCCATATGTATTTTGTCATTTTTTTCTTATCTAAAATTGTATCAAAATGAAAAATAAAAAAAGAGCAGTAACCATTCTTTTTATAGCTGTTTCTATATTAATTTTTATTTTTTTTAGTATAAAGAACAAAATAAATTCTACTATTGATGAGGTTTACATAGATAGAAATATCATTAATACAGAGAGCAAGTCATTAGATATTGTCAAGAATATTTACACAATGCCTAGATTATCTTTTTCTTATAATAAGCCTGAATTTTTAGCATATAAAATAAATTATGCATCAGTAGATATTAATGAATACAACATTAACTCTTCTCAATTAATCAACTCTATTTCAATAAATATTAACGAACTAATTACTATTTCAAGTTTTGATAATGATTACTTATATTATATTAACAACAAAAACACACTTTTTAAGATAAACAAAAAAAAATTAAAAACAGAAAAGATAAAAGATTCTGTTTACAATGCATTTCCAATAAATAAGGAACAATTTCTTATTTATTCAACTATTAAAAAAGAAAATAAGTACAATATAGGTATATATAAATTAAACCTTAATGGCGAATTGAATAATATTTTCACAAATCAATCTGATACTATTTACAAAATGGAAAATATTCTTCTTTATGATGGGTATTTTACTCAACATGGAAATGGTTATTTCAGTTACACCTATTACAATATCCCAAAAATTGTCCTATTCAATAGTGATTTAACATAGTTAAAAACTTTCATACTATCTGACCAAACCGCACTACCTGCTATTTATTCAAGGAACAATACTTTTACATTATCTCAAAGTTCTAAATCTTTCACAAAAGGTGTATGTCTTGATAATTCGAGAAAGAAACTTGTAGTTTTTTCAAATTACTTTAATAAATATGATAATGGGATTCTATTAGATTATTATTCTTTAGAAACTGGTAAATATCAGAACAGCAAGCTTATAGTGATAAAGAATCAAAAGATTAATAATTCATACATTCAAAAAATATACTCTAAAGGCAAGATTAAAATATTTTCATTCGGAGATATAATAAATATCTAAAATAATTATTAACTAATTAAATTTAAAAATCATGAAAACAATTAAAATTACAATTGCGTTGTTAGCAATTATGGGAGGTTTTATTCTAAACCAAAGTGTTTATGCCCAAAAAGTGGGGTACGTTTGTAATCAATCATCTGATAGAATATGTCGAATAGGTGATATAACAAGTAAAGGAGATGCAGAAAGAGTTTCTATTCCAGTGAAGCCATAATTTCTTAATTCTCAAAAAAAGAATTAATTCTAAGTGGTTGGAGGCAATTCTGACCACTTTTTTTATCAAATCAGTTAATATGTCTTTACACAATAGGAATCCATTAAAAATTCAAACTATTCCACGTTCCTTCAACACACCCAATAATTCTTGATAATCTTTTACGCCAAACGCCACTAATAGTTTAGACACTCTCTTTTGCGTGGCACTTCTACTCAACAAAATTTGATCACTTATTTGATTCATGCGATAACCTTGAGCTAGCAAAAAGAGGATCTGCCTATTTTTTGAATCCAATAAAGAGGCATTTTTCACAATAGTCTGAATTGCCTTTTTTGCGCTAGGACTTATATAAGGGAAGTCGATTTTGGCAGCGGTTACAAGATCGCGAAACAATTTTTTCGTAAAATCTGTTTTGACCAGTAATGCATCTACCTTTATTGTTTTATGTATTTCATACAAGACAAGTGCTTTCTACTTGTCTGTTAGTAGAATGATCTTGCAATACGGAATATCCTTTTTTATAAACGCAGTGCAATCCAAACCTATTTCTACTTTTTCGTCAAAAACACCCATACTATGATCTGTAATAAGGGCTAGATCTAGATCTTTTACTGTAGTAAAAAGCGCAAAAAATTCTTGGCTATTAGCCATCTTCAAAAAAGTATGCTTTTCATTTCCTAAAACAGCTATATACCCTTCTACTAATAGTGGATTAGGTTCGATAATCAAAATTTTCATTTTTTATATTCAAAGTATAAAAATAAAAACACAAAACTTTTAAAAATCAATTATTAATGTAATTTAAATAAAAATCCCAAAAAGAATTATCTTTTTGGGATTTTTTTATTTTACGTTGGTATATATTAGAACAATCCTTTCAGTGAATCAATAGCTCCTCCTAATCCTTCTTTTCCTCCTGTTAAAGACCCTAACATATCTTTTAATCCTCCGCCATTGCCATCACTTAATCCACCGATTAAATCTGTTAGTTGGAAACCACTTTCTCCACCTTGCACTTTAGAAACAATCATTTCAATGACAGAAGGAATTACGCTACCTGCAAAATTAGAAGCTACACCTTCTGGTAATCCGATTTTTTCTGTTAACCCCGAAATCAAGTTTCCAATCATTCCTGATACCATCGGATTGGATGCTAAATTGCTTACTCCACCTCCCAGTAAATCAGTCAAACCACTGATATTACCACTGCTGATGCTATCTTTGAAACCATTGATGATACTCTCTCCTGTTTCTTTTGTAACTGCTGAAGTTAAATCTGTTGAAATTGCAGATCCACTGATTTCCTTTGCACTTACCTGCTCAATTAATTTTGTAATTTGCTCTACCATAGTTTTTATTATTTCATCTAAAATTAAGCAATTAATTTAACATACCCTTTATTTTAACAGTTATTTCAGACCAAACTTGATGGTGACTTTCATGCGTCGCTGTTGCGATATTAGGTGATAGAGAAAAAGCAGGTTGCATCAATACCTGAATTACAGGATGGGGTTCTTCTTCAAAGCGATCTAATCCCGCAAAAAGGATTGTTTCTTTGTTTACCTCATCCACTAAATCCACTTCATTAATCGCTTCTGGATAGGCACAGTTGACAATGCCAATTAGATTTTGTGCTTTTTCAAAAGATTCTTTATTAACAATATAACGTTGAAAATACTTGGTATGAACCGAAATAAAATGCACTTGTTCAAGTAGTACATCCATCGTTATGGATTCCATGTCAATAGGGAAAACAATTCCATTCGGCAGTTCAAATTCTGTTTTGATTGTAGGTGTTGCTGGATCCGTATATACTACATGCATCCCCAGTCCCAATGCTTTTTGTGCCAAAAACTGCCCTGCTAAATTCATTCCGATGATTCCCAGCGTTTTTCCCGCCAATTCAATTCCAGAACTATAGGACTGTTGTAGTGATTTAAACATCGTATCTCCTTCTAACGGCATATTTCTATTTGCTTCTTGTAGGAGTCTAGCACCACTAAACAGATGAGCGAGTACCATTTCTGCTGTAGCATTAGCCAAAGAGTCTTCTGCCCAAATGACAATAATTCCATTGCTCTTGATGTGGTCTATAATTTCTAAATTCACCACAACTCCAGCAAAAACAATTGCTTTTAAGTGTTTTAATTCATCGATCATGGTTTTGTTGAGCAACGTTCCTTGCTGCACTAACAAAATGTCAATATCATTTTTTTGGGTGTAGGCGACCACTTGTTCGTGGGCAACACGCACCTCTTTTATTTCAAATCCTACCGATTTTAATTCTTGTTTAACTTGTTCTGGTATACCATCATTGGCTAATACTCTCATGCTCTTCTTATTCTTTACACTATTAAACCCTTGTTTTCATTTGTTGTAAAACCGCTGCCAATACTTCTACACTATGCAAAGATACGGCATTATACAACGAAGCGCGATAACCTCCCACAGAGCGATGTCCTTTGATATTGGTTACATTTGCTTCCTGACAAAGCTGATCGAATACGGTATTCATCTGTTCCTCTTTAAAAGTAAAGGTTACATTCATTTTTGATCGATCTTCCTTCGCTGCCACTCCTTGTATAAAATCCAAGCGATCTATTGTTTGATACAAAAGCGCTGCTTTTTGGTTGTTTACTTTTTCAATTGCTGCTACTCCGCCTTGTTGTTTCAGCCATCTCAAATTTAACAAACACGTATAAATAGCAAATACATTAGCCGTATGATATAAACTATCTTTTGCAATATGTTCTTGATAATCTAACATTTGAGGAATAGTTCTGTTCGTTTTTCCCAAAATTTCTTCCTTGACCAAAATCAAGCTAACTCCCGCAGGACCTATATTTTTCTGTGCCCCTGAATAAATCAGATCCAGTTGATCATAGGCAAATTCACGGGAATAAATATCCGAACTCATATCGCAAACTAACGGTGCTTTGGTTTGGGGTACATCGTTAAACTGTGTTCCGTAAATGGTATTATTAGAGGTAAAATGTACATAATCAAATTCTTCTTTCACTTGTATTCCTTTGGGAATATAAGAAAAGTGCTGATCTTCTGAACTGGCAATAACCTTGGTTTCTCCTAACATTTTTGCTTGTTCGATCGCTTTGGCAGACCAGGTTCCCGTATTGATATATCCTGCTCTTTGTTGCATTAAATTATAGGGAATGCGCAAGAATTCCATACTTGCCCCTCCTTGTAAAAACAAAGCGACATACCCTTTTTTATGCAAGTCAAGCAATTCCAAACTCAATTGTCTTGCTTCTTCTAATAGGGTAATAAACTCCGTACTTCGATGAGAAATAGACAGGATTGACATTCCTGTTTGTTCAAAATTGAGAATGGCTTGTGCCGCTTGTTCATAAACCGTCTGCGGTAATAAACAGGGTCCTGCGCAAAAATTGTGTACGTCTTTCATTGCTTATAACTTTAATAAAAACGCAAGGGTATCCACTTGATCCGCATAATCCCAAAGTTGTGGATGTTGCGTTTGTCCAAAGGCAATACTATCTTCGGTTAATCCATCAGAAACAATACATTGTATTTTTTCTTGATCCACGCGTAATCGCTCTACTACTTCTTCTACCGTGTCGTAGTATTCATAATACACCGAAGAGATAGGTGACGCATACGAAGCATCTTCTTTAATCGTTAGAAACCCATTGTCTAATAGTTGAAATTCACTCATCAAGAAAACGGCTTTATTGTAATCGTAGTTGTTGGCGTATTTTTCATATTCAATTACCTCTTTTTGGGCGTACATTCCTTGAAAGAACGCATCAAAATTATACCCTTTAGGCACAAATAATTTGGATACATTTCGACAACCTAAACCATAGTAGGTAAAAATATCTTTTGCTAATGCTGTCAATTGGTCTGGTGTTTCCTCTCCTGTAAGCAATGCAACAGAGTTTCTGTTTTTTCGGATAATGTGGGGTACTGAACTAAAGTAGTAGTCAAAATAACGAGCGGTATTATTACTTCCCGTAGCAATAACAGCATCAAATCCCTCCATTTTACCCGCTATAAAAACCAAACGTTCTTTAAATTGAGGAGCAACCGTTTGCAAATATTCTGCTAAGAAAGGGACTATTTTTTGATCGTTGGAAGACAGCTTAACTAAAGCAATATTTCCAGAAAGCAAAACGGAAACTAAATCGTGAAACCCAACTAAAGGGATATTTCCGGCTAAGATTAAGCCAACCTTTTTTAAAGGTTCTCTTGAGAAATCGTAAGCGGCACACCATTGGGTTAAATTATCTTCTGTTAAGGCATCTGCCCATGATTGAACAGCGATAAGAACTTGTTCCTTTACAAACCATCCGTTATAGTGCACAGATGTCTCAATTAAAGCTTCAAATGAGGAAAAAAAAGGATCATTATATTCAACTTTTTCACTTTTTACAAATTCATTTGTAGCAAATTGTCTTAAAAAATCTCCTAACGCTACGAATGCTTTTTTTTTAGCTTCTAAATCCATATTGATTTGTTTCTGAAATGTTTTGGGTGTAAATTTGTAGCAAAGTTAATACATATAAAACAAAATATAAGCTATGGCAATCATTATAACTGACGAATGCATAAATTGCGGTGCTTGTGAACCTGAGTGCCCAAACAATGCGATATACGAGGGAGCTGACGATTGGAGATATAAAGATGGTACAGCCTTAAGAGGAAGTGTAGTTTTACCCGACGGTACGGAAGTTGACGCAGATGCTGCTCAAGATCCTGTATCTGACGAGTTCTACTATATCGTGCCTTCTAAATGTACGGAATGTAAAGGTTTCCACGAAGAGCCTCAATGTGCTGCTGTTTGTCCTGTTGATTGTTGTATTCCAGACGACAATCACGTTGAAAGTGAAGAAACACTTTTAAACAGACAAGCGTTCTTACACAATCACTAAGGAATGTAGACCGAAAAAATCACAGCCTTGTGCTGAGATATTTCATAACGAAAAAGAGATTTGGCCCTTTCCAAATCTCTTTTTTTTATGTCCTATTTTTTCTGCTGGTGTTGGTTAATACTTTTGTAAATCTCCACCGTTTTCATTGTCGTATACGACTGCATTTTATGTTGTAAATACAAGGCATGACTTGAGGTATTGTCTCCTACTTGTAGCTTTCTCTTTTCTTGATTAGTCCATGTATAATAATACGGTTGATTATTTTCGATGGCAACTGCTCCTTTCTCATCAGCGATAAAGTTATAATCATTCAAAGCGAAACGATGCTCTACAGCTGGGTCAAAAAGATTATCTCCAGTATAGAAATACGAAGCATCAGAAAGTGCCAAGTTAAATAGGGTAGGAAAAATATCCTTGTGCGAAGCCAATACACTTCCATCGAAGAAAGCAGGTTTATATTTTTCTGGTATATACATCAAAATAGGAACACTACGCTTTAAAAAACCCTCTTCTGCTGTATACTCAAAAACTTGACGAATGTTGTGATCACCAGACGCCACGATGATTGTATTTTCTCCTAAAGGAGACGTGCGGATCTCTTTAATAAAACGAGCTAGCTCTGACGCTGCATATTGATGAGAATAAAAATTAGCATAAGCCGTTTGCTCATCTACGCGTATTTTCTTTTTCATCTCTTCATTCATGGTGATTGGTTTCTTCTCAAAATAAGAAGGCACCTCAAAAGGCGTGTGATTGCTTATGGTTAGTCCGAAAATAAACTTCGGTGTAGTCGACTCATTTAACGTTTCTCGAATATAGTCAAAGAGATAGCCGTCGTGAACCCCCCAAGCAAATTCCTCTGCATTTGGAAATTTCTCTTGGATAAAGTTTTTACCCTGTATCACATCAAACTTTTGATGCTTAATCATATTGTCGATATTTCTCCATGAAATACTAGCCCCAGTTAAGAAAAACGTTTCATATCCCTTGCTCTTAAAAGGAAGTGCAATCGAACTAGCAAAAGGAGTATCGAAGTAAACCGACTGCGAAATAATCGTTTTAGGCGTACCAATTAAAAAGTCTTCTAAAGTTTGTATCGTCCCATTATAAGCAGATAAACTATTTTTAAAATAGTAAAGATTCGGCAACTCTTCCCTTAAATCCCCTAGTAAATTAAGTGTTTCATTGTTCAAATCAAAGTAGTGATTACTCATACTTTCCATTTGTAAAAACACGACATTTGGAGGATTTTGTGCTAAAAAATCACTGTGATTCGTTTGCGTAAACAAGTTTTCATCAAACAAGTTTCTTTCACTCTCTCCTTTATAGTTGGCTTGTACATCTGCCACCTGGCTAAATCCATTGGCTTGTAATTCTCTTTCGATATCAGGATGTATCGCGTTCTCTTTGCGTTCAGAGTTTGCAAATTTCAACGAATACAAAGCATTGTAACAAAGGGAATTGACAAATTCATTTTTTGAAATATTCGTGTGTTCTCTTCGCAATGTAAATACACCTACACTTCCTCTCATGCCGATAAAAAACAAAGGAAAGATCAATAATCCTATTAATCCATAAAGCTTAGCACGTGTTTTTACAGGTTTTAGTAAATTTCGTTTTACTCGTTTACTCCAATACAGCCAAGTTAAAATGACAAGCATATAGACTAAAGCAATATAAAACAACGGATAATCTGTCCAAACAGAGGTCAAAACTGCTGTTGTATCATCGTTAAAAATTCCGAAAAACAACAAATTAATATGCGATTGAAAGAATTGATAGAAAAAATAATCAATAATGATAAGTGTAACAAATACAAGCACTACAAACAACAAATAATAACGTGCAAAAGTGGCATATAATTTACTAAACCCTCCCTCCCATTTTTTGGGAATAAACAAAGAGGCTAACCAAAAAAGTACAAGAGGAAGAAAGCCATAACAAATGGCAGAGACATCAAATCGAGCTCCTACTAAAAAAGCCTCTCCTATTTTCCACTTTTCATTTTCAAAAACTTCGGAAGACCCATAGCTCCATAAAAACACCAATCGTCCAACCGCAAATAACAAAACAAAAAACAAAAAATAAAACAGTCCATTCCAAACTGTTTTGCGAAAAAGAGTAAGATTCATATTCTATTTTTTCAAAAGACTCAATTCGCAAAAGTACGGATTTAATACTATTTCAATCTGTATCTAGTAAGAAATAACGACATATTGTCCTAACTTTTCACTTCCTTCATCTAAACATCTCCAATGAACTTACTAAGTAAAAATGCCCCACTTTCTCGTTCCCTTGTGCTATTTGAACAAAAAGACAGGTAAAAATAACTATAATTAGGGATTTCTCATTTTGCGAAAACACTAGAATTTTGATTCAAGTAAGAAGAAGTAAAATTGCGCTGAAAAACAACTATATTATTACTTACAAGTTTGTTTACAATCGCTCTTAGTTTTCTAGGAGCGATTTTTTATAGCAATAAACTGGTATTAAAAATATATGTTCTTACAGCAATGTCCTTACTTCTCCTTCCTAGCATTCCTAATGAGTAGGAATCGTAGCTCTTGATTATTTAGTTTACTCTTAGCTTAAATAAAGCAGTATGACTTTAGAAAAAAATAAACAAACGCAGCACACGAAGAAGATGCAGTTGGATGAGATTGTAGTACGGTTGCTTTAAACAGAATCTACGGCACACAAGAACTCCAGCATTTTGGCATTTTACTTTTGGCTCAACTATAGTTCTATACTCCTATATTAATCATTGATTTAGATCAAAAATAAACACAAATGAAATTTTACTACCCCTCTTTTCTTTTTTTTATTCTTGTAGGATGTAGTTCAACACCGTTAACCTTATCTCCTACAGTTTATACACTCGAAGAACAAGAACGCATAAAGCAACTAGAGGAGAACACTTCTAAACTAGAACCAACGGTGTTTGTAAAGGAATTTAAAAAAACGTTTTGGGGACGTAAAGCCGTTGTGCAAATTCAAGGCTGGTATAGTTCACAAGGACATCGAGCCCGTAGATTGAGTGAAATCAAATGGGTGAAAGAAATCGATGGCGATCAGTTAACACTTACCTTTTATGCAAAACCCAAAACGGGTATAGGCAAAGAAAATGCCTATGTCTATGGATACAATTATCAGCAGGAAGTAACATTCAAAATTCCACCTACAATAAAGCAAATAAACTTTAAACTAATTGAACAGCATGGTCAAAACAAGATATTTTGAGCTACCAATCACGGGAATTTCTGCCTCAATAACACGAAGCTAGGATCTAAAACGAATAATTCAGTGGAGGCTCCTAAATAGCTATAATTCAGTTTATACAGATGAAATAACCTGCTTTTTTACAGGAATTAACAAATAGTTTGTATTCATATACAAGTTAAGGACCAAAAATTGAGAAACTTTATTTTTATTTTTTACTAAATTAACGAAATACAAAACAAATGGATTTCAAAAAACGGAGAAAATCTCTTTATTTTTTGCGTTTTTTCCTTATCTTCACTCCTACCTAACTTAATCTTTATGAAAATACGACTACCTAAATTCAAGATAAACTATTCTTTACTCACCTATATTTTTGCATCCGTTATCGGAATGATCCTCTTTTTTGACACGAGCACAGATAAGCGTTATTTATACTTGTTACTTGCTGTTTCATTCGTATTAATTCTATCGACAAGTTGTTTTAATGCGCTAACTTTCAGAAGTTATCGAAGTGTATTATGGCCTTTTATACTTAATATTGTTTTAGTTATTGTTTATATTATTGCTAACGGGGGAACAGGCGATACGTCATTCTTTGGAGCTGACAATGTTGCACTCTCTTTATTTTTCGTCATTTTAGGTTTTAACTCCCATTGGTATATCTTACTAGAACCTGCTCCTTTATCTGATTTTAACTTCCTTTTGATCAACGTAGTATTGTCTTTTATAATTCCGAGTCTAGGCTATATCTCAGGCTATATTTACACCTCAAAAATCAAGCAAAAAGAAGCATCAACTTGTTCAAACTCCTAAATGCGTTACTTCCTTTTTTTGATTTGATACACGAAGGATTTATATTTGTTTAACGGAGGAAATGTACCCTATTTAGTACAACTAAGACGATATTGTAAAACAGGTGTTCAGTTCTGCTTTTCCTTATTTTCTAATCCCCTCTTTCAAGTATATGCAAGAAAAACACATCGAATGCAACATACACGGTCAACAAGCGATGGCTTTGTTATGTACACATTTAGCACATAGTCTACACCATCGGAATCCAGTTGGCTTTTTCGAATACGATACAGGAGATACTGGAAGACCAGATGCTTGGTGCAATACCTGTGAAGAAGCTTGGAATCAAACTCAAACAGCATCTGATCGAGAGCACTGGTTTGTCAATTGTCAACACAAATTAGTTTGTGTTGCTTGTTGGGATGAAGCCAAGGCCCTGAATAAGCCTGCATCCCTTATTACCTTCAACGTATTAACCCTAGGAGAGATAGAAATTATCTTAGCAGACGAGAAAAAAGCGAAGCAAAACTTTCCTTCTTCTGTTTCTTTTCCATTTCCTTCGTTGTACAAGGATTTAGTTAGTGCTATTCCAACCCTAACAATATCTTCTGAAGCTATTTTATATGGTTCTGTGGAGTCTATGAGAGAAAACGAAGACAATGCCCTTCCTACCTATTGGATATTCGCGGGTAATGGACAGGGTGATCGTTGGTTAATGGATGAAGCAGGACAAGTTTTCTTTGGAGATCACGAGGATCCCCCTATGTCCGTGCACCCTTTAGCTCTTGACTTTCAGCAATGGCTGCAAATGGCTTTCCTGACCCAACAATTGGATGAATGGTATGATGGAGGCTACGATATAACGCAGACCAATAGCGCCTTTATTCGGGGTTTGAATCAAATTCACCCTAAACTAGAAGAAAATTACCCCTTTCAAATTGAATAAAATTCCTGTTATGAAAAAGACAATCACATTCGCTGTTTTTATCAGTTTTTTGATTTGTACAAATTGTCAAACTAAAAAAGAAGAACAAACGGCTCCCCATCCTGTGGAAGAAACAACAAATGCCCCAGAAGAACCCCTTCACATGCAAGAAGAAGCAGAACGAGAAATAGAAGAATATTTCTTATCACCTGATCATAAAACAAACACCATTGCGCTAGATATAGATGGAGATGGTCAAACAGACCAGGTCGAAATTGTCAAATCTTCTTCGAGTGGTTTATATGCTATTGTAGTGAAAAGAGGCAATGGCACTATGGATATCATAGGCCCACTTTCCGGCTCTACACACCGTGTTTTACCCTTTGATATGGAAGATTTAACTTGGGCACAAGATGTATCAGTGCAAGAAAAGAATACGGTTATTTATGAAGTTACAGATGAAGATGGCGATTTGCGTGCTGAAGAAGATGTTCCCGATGATGAAAAAAGCATATTACCTTATGAAAGTCTACACCTCAGTGTACCCGAGAGTTGTGGAAGTGGATTGTTATACTGGTTAGATGGAACCTATCATTGGCATCAAACAAGCTAAATATAAAAAGCGCTATTCAAGTTGAATAGCGCTTTTATTTATCCTTTATAACGTTCAAAAGATTGCCAATACTTATCCTTATAAATAGCGTAAGAAACGCTAAAATTGTTGCTGTATTTTTTCTTTATTTGATCCACAACTTTAGCAGGCTCTCTAAAGTCTTTACAAGCGAAGAAAATATCCCTATTCCCATCAACTGTTTCTCTACCGACATTTAAATACCCCTGTGCATCAGGTAAAAGCTCAATGAGTTCATCTTCAAACTCGTTTAATAACTGATAGGTTTTTTCATCAGGAAAGCCATTTTCATTGGCTTGAAAAGCGATCTCTACTCGTACCATCCAAGGATGTGACGCTTTGGCATCCCAATCTAAAAGCGTTCGATTAATCATCGCGATTAAAGGCATTCCATTATCCAGTTCTGCTTCCAATCCAACATAAGAATCGTTTTCCGTACTGTAACGCGTACCATCATATTTCTCAATAAACTCCTTTTCGCGCCAAATGAGGTAATCCTTGAGCTTCAAAATAGAAATTAATTCACCCGCTGCTTGATCTGGTCCTACGACGTTTAAATTGTCAATAG
The DNA here is from genome assembly GCF_050522425.1 of Myroides sp. C6-3. Lineage (NCBI taxonomy): Bacteria > Pseudomonadati > Bacteroidota > Flavobacteriia > Flavobacteriales > Flavobacteriaceae > Myroides > Myroides sp. C6-3. The sequence goes on from NZ_JBMVQP010000022.1 coordinate 13,083, forward strand.
ACGTAATTGCATTTAGCTCACCTAAGAAATTATCTAAAAAGATATAAATACCATTGGTGATAACAGAACGATCACGTTCTACAAAATCATCATAAACGATAACCAAATCAACTTCATCTGGATAAGCGGGGTGCTCAACGGCATAGAAATGAATCTTCTCTTTGGAGAATTCATAATTATTCATGCGAATATTGAATCGATTAATATCCACAGCAGGTTTTAATGCTGTAAATTTCCAACGAGCTACTTGTGGAGCAGCCTGTACTAAATCTTCAATAAAAGCGACATTTTTCACAATCCCATCTGGAGTAAAGATTAGCTCCGCGGTATCATCGTCCATCATACCAGATAGAAAATAAACCCCTTCTCTAATTTCTTGTAACTTTGGTCCTAAACAATCAAAGAATTGTTCTTCAATCGACTCCCGTTTTTTTACCACGTTGTAAAACGTTGATTCATTCTCTTGAAACCATTGCCAAAACTCTTCAATGGTATGGATTGGTTTTTCTTTTTTAGCAAAAATATTTTTTAGTATACTCATGTAATAATGGTATTTGCTTTCAAAAGACGGTTGTCTTGAAAGCTATTATTGTAATTTTATTTTATTTTGAATAGAGGTAATCCAAACTTGTGGTTCGTTTACTCGAAACTTAAACGTCCTATTTCCTTGTGTGTGAATGCGAATTCCCATTTCAAATAGTCCCCTAAATTTATAAACTTCAACTTGTCTAATGTTATCAAAATCAATAGATAACGGATTTTCTATAAAATTAGTCGCTTCTGGAACAAAATTCAATTGTTTTTCAGTTGCAAACAAGACACCTCTAACTTCAGCTGTTTTTATCATTTGATGTGCTACCCCATAGAAAGATGTTTCTTGAGGTCCGACACAATCAAGCATCGGTTTTTTCAGCTTTTTTCGCATCCATAGAAAGGAAACAAAGTACCAGAATAACGTAAAAAAAACAACGCGATACGCAATTTGACTAAGTGCAATCGGTTCCTTATCTACCAGCTGAAAAACGCAATAAACAAGTCCAGAACCAACGCCTAACAGAGCCCCATAATAAATGCGATATTGCTTACTCAATGCGATAAAATCACCTCCAATTTTCATTTAGTTATAGTTTAAAAATATCAAATTAAAAACTAGGTAACATTTCTTTACTTGTTTTTCTTCATCTTTGCTTTGATAAATTCAAAAATAATGGGTAATATCGAAATAAAAATAATTAATAGGGCTATTTTCGAAAAGTTATCCTTTACAATAGGTAGATTTCCTAAAAAGTATCCCGCTAAGGTCAACCCTACAACCCAAATAATACCTCCTATCACGTTATACGTCATAAAAATACGATACCTCATGCTTCCGACTCCAGCAACGAAAGGAGCTAGAGTACGTACGATAGGAATAAATCGCGCGATTACAATCGTGCGTTCTCCGTATTTCTCATAAAAAGCATGGGTTTTATCTAGATGTTCCTCTTTGATGACCTGCTTGCCGAATAGGCGTATTTTCGTCATTTTCATTCCTACCTTTTTACCGATAAAATAGTTTAAGGAATCTCCCGAAATAGCGGCAATTAAAAGTAAAACAATTGCCACAGTAATATCTAATTCTGACGATTGAGCGACGAGCATTCCCGTTGCAAAGAGCAAAGAGTCTCCAGGTAAAAAAGGCATAATGACCAAGCCTGTTTCCACAAAAATAATCAAAAATAAAATGGCGTAAATCCAAGCTCCGTAGTTCTCGATTAACGTATGCAAGTATTGGTCAATGTGAAAGATAAAATCTAGTAACTCCATGTTTTAAAAGTGAGTGTAAATTGAACGATTTAGTTTGTAACACAAAGATGTAAAGATTATTCTAATTAGAAAGAAAAAAATAATCTTTCTACCCTTCATTTTTTCATTCGTCTAATATCTTATTTCTACTTCTATTCGTTTATGTTTGTACGTACTATAATCACTAAAAAAACATACTAAAGATGAGTATCGCATTTTGGCAAATAGTTATACTTGGACTTCTTCTCTTTACCGTTTACAGTCTATATCAGGTAAGTCAATCGACAGCAAGTACCACTCAAAAACTTCTTTATGCCTTTCTAATCCTGTTTTTTCCTCTTTTAGGTAGTCTCTTTTATTTTTTTGTAAGTCGAAATAAGAAGAAAATCAACTAGCCTTTTTTTAGTCTTGTCGTGATTGATTGAGAAAAATTAAATATTTTTATCTATTCAATAGGAGATCAAAATAAAAATCATGATGTTGTTAGCCCTACTTACACCAGCTTCCTTAGGAACAAACCTCGCTTCGTTACAAGCAATTACAACCATGTTACACCTTTGTTTTGGTGTTGCGTTTCTCATTGTATTGGGGCGATTTATTCGGGATTTTTTCTTCTATAGACATTCGTTCAAACAAGCCTTTCACAGGCGAAAAGCTCCCTTGTTTATTTTAATGGTAGTTTATATCGTAACAATGTTCTCGATTTATTTTTTATGGTAAGAGAATATCGAGAGAGGAGAGAGGAAATAGCTATGAAATCGAAACCCAGTTGAAAATCGGAGCGTAGTGTAGATTCATCGAACACCAAAACCAATATAAAATAAGTGAGAAATATTCATCGAATACCACTATAATTAATTAACGCCCCATCGTCCTACCACCAACACAACTTCACAACACAAAAAAAGGAAGACCTTTCAGCCTTCCTCTATTTTTATAGTATTCCTTTACACTGTTAATTGATTACGGTTAACTAATCTTCTTCGTCTTCTTCGTAAAATTCAAGCCATTCGACGTCTTCCGTCATGGTTTTATCCACGAACATATCCAATTGTTCGACGTAGTCCGTTGCGAAATACACGCGCTGAGTTTTTCCGATACTTTCTGACAAGCGGTATAAACGAGGTTCGTGTCTATTTCTCAATTGTTGATCTACATCGTCAATGATGTACATTTTCAATTGGTTGACATCAAATCCTGCACCACTAAACATCAAGTTTAAGCGTTCTGCTGTTCCAATCAAAATATCATTCCCCAAAGACATTTGGTTTTTATCATCATCCAAATCAGTATAATCGTGTACACCAAATACGCGAATACCCATTCTGTCCCCTATTCGATCAAACTCCTCCAATAGGCGTTCTACTTCAAACTTATCTTTGACAACGATCAACACGCGAGTGGAGATCATATCGTCAACAGGTGCTTCAACGCGCTGCAGAGCCGCCATGATTAACGCTGTTGTTTTCCCTTCTTCTTGAGGTGCAATTAGCACAAAATCCTGTCCACTTTTAATGCGTCCAAAAGTTGCCTTTTGTAAAACAGTTGGTTCAGCAAATCCATTTTGACTCAAGTTGTTTTGCAGGACTGGATGTATTTTTTTTAACTTCATATTATTTTGTAGCAAATAGCTTTACGTCTTCTAGTGATACTTGATTTCCTCCTAAAATGATCAATCGTTCAATTACATTTCGCAACTCTCTAATGTTCCCGCTCCAATCATATTGTTGTAACAATTCGATGGCTTCAGGAATAAACACCTTAGGTGCAGTTCCTTGTTCCGCCGCAATTTGTTTGACGAAATGTTCCAACAGCAAAGGTATATCATCTCGACGATCATTCAAAGCGGGAACTTTGATTAAGATAACAGCCAGGCGATGGTATAAATCCTCTCTAAAACGCCCTTCTTCAATTTCTTTGCGTAGGTCTTTATTCGTTGCCGCTAATACGCGTACATCTATTTTTTGATCTTTCTCTGCTCCAACGCGGGTGATTACATTTTCCTGTAAAGCGCGTAATACTTTAGCTTGAGCAGACAAGCTCATATCGCCAATCTCATCCAAGAAGATAGTTCCCTTATCTGCCAGTTCAAATTTTCCTGGGCGATCTTTAACAGCAGAGGTAAAGGCCCCTTTGACGTGTCCGAACAATTCACTTTCGATTAATTCTGCAGGAATAGCTGCACAGTTCACCTCAATCAAGGGTTTAGCTGCACGTTGACTCTGGGAGTGGATTTGGTGTGCAACCAATTCCTTTCCTGTTCCATTCTGCCCTGTAATCAAAACACGCGCCTCAGTTGGCGCCACTTTTTCAATCATGGCCTTAATTTGTTCAATAGACGCATTCTGACCAATAATCTCGTATTTCTTAGATACTTTTTTCTTGAGAATCGTATTCTCAACCACCAATTTACTTTTATCTAAAGCATTGCGCACCGTGGTTAACAATCGATTTAGATCCGGTGGTTTTGAAATGTAATCATAGGCCCCTAATTTCATGGTATTAATAGCCGTTTCAAGATCACCGTGCCCTGAGATCATAACAAAAACAGTTTCTGGTTTAATCTTTTTTGCTTCCACAAGTAATTCATCACCACTCATCTTCGGCATTTTAATGTCAGAAATCACCAAGTCGTAATCTTCTTGGGCAATCTTTTGTAGTCCTTCCGCTCCATCCTCAGCTCCATCTACTTTGTAATCAGGAGATTCCTCTTCTAAAATCCGAATTAAAACACGGCGAATAGCGGACTCATCCTCAACAATTAAAATCTTAGATTCTTTGCTCATAACGTTTTTTTTTAGCAGGATAGGATTAATATTTCAACCATTTATACAATTCTTTCCACGAAGGGCGTTTTCCATACATTAGGATCCCTATTCGATATATTTTTGCTGCAAACCACACGGTTAAGATAAAAGTAGCAAACAACAATACGATAGATAAAATCACCTCCCAAATTGGAACACCAAACGGAATTCTCATTAACATCACCACTGGTGAAGTAAAGGGAATCATAGAAAATACAGTAGCCACTGTACCATGAGGATCTTTAATTACGGTAAAGAATCCAATATACACACCTAACATTAGGGGTAAAAGAACAGGAAAAACAAATTGTTGTGTATCTGTTTCATTATCCACTGCTGCACCAATAGCAGCATAGAGTGAACTATAAAGGAAATAACCTCCGATAAAGAAAATGATAAAATACACAAACCATGACAGCAAAGGTAAACTCAATACTTCTGCCATATAATTTTGAACGTCAGTCATCATTGTGCTTGGCATAGTGGTTGGCATTTGAGCAACCTCAACTTGAGCTACTCCAGCACTTAATCCAAACACAGAAGTTGCAACGAATAGCAGTATTCCACCGATAACTCCCCAAATTAAAAATTGTAATAATCCAGCCATAGAAGTTCCGATAATTTTCCCCATCATCAATTGGAAAGGTTTCACTGAAGATACAATAACCTCAATAATTCGATTTGTTTTTTCCTCTATTACAGAACGCATCACCATATTGCCATAAATGATAATGAACATCATAATACAGTATCCGAATATAGATCCAATGAAGATTTTAATTTCATTTAATCCGCGTACGGTTTGTTCTCCTGAAGCTTTTTCTAAGTGCAAACTTACATTAGCCTGGTTTTCTTTGATTATCAAAGGATCAATTCCCTTTTCAATTAAACTCAAACTAGAAACTTTATTTTCAATCGTTGATTCTATTTTACTAATAAAGGCAATACCTGGGCTCTCATTCGAAATATAGTACACTCCCTTTTCATAAGCACTAACTTGCTCTTGCTTGGCAATGTATAACAAGCCATCGTATTTTTCCTCTAAGACGTTATTTTTTAATACGTCAATAGGAATTTCAGATAAATTCTTATACTCATATTCGTCAGAATTATCGAAATCGCCTTTGAATAATCCACTTTCATCGTGAATCGCAATAACTTTAGTCGTCGACTTCATTGTACTCAAATAGCCAATAAGTACAGCAACAGCCGCAAAGAAAAGAGGAGCCAAGAAAGTCATAACAATAAATGCCTTATTGCGAACTTTGGAGATAAACTCTCTTTTTATAATTAGTTTTAAAATACTCATACCTATTTGCTTACTGTTTGAATAAAAATATCATTTGCCGTTGGTAGTTTCTCGACAAAATGTGTGACTTGTCCATTGTTTGATAAAATATGCAACAACTCGTTGGGCATTGCACTTCCAAGATCAACCTCTAATTGTAACTCATCGTTTAGCGATTTAAACGACGTTGGTTGTACACTAAATTTTTGAGATAGTTCAAACATCAAGCGATGAACATCGCTTGATAGGATTCCTACTTGATACAAATTAGTGCGAAAATCTCGTTTTACATCTACTAATCGACCTTCGATTAACTTATTTGATTTGTGGATTAAAGCAATATAATCACACATTTCCTCAACACTTTCCATTCGGTGTGTTGAAAAGATAATCGTAGCTCCTTTTTCTTTGAGTTCGAGAATTTCATCCTTGATAATATTCGCATTAACTGGATCAAAACCAGAAAAAGGTTCATCGAAGATCAACAATTTGGGTTTGTGTAATACAGTCACAACAAACTGTATTTTCTGTGCCATTCCCTTAGAGAGTTCTTGAATTTTCTTATCCCACCAGCCTTTGATATCCAATTTATCAAACCAGTAATCCAGTTGTTCTTTGGCTTCTGCTTTGCTCAATCCTTTCAACTGTGCGAGATATAACGCTTGTTCTCCCACTTTCATCGTTTTATACAATCCGCGTTCTTCAGGCATATAGCCAATATCTTTAATATGATGAGGACTCAAAGGTTGTCCATCTAAGATAATTTGGCCTTGATCCGGATAAGTAATTTGATTTATAATTCGAATTAGCGATGTTTTTCCTGCGCCATTTGGTCCTAGTAGACCATATACAGCTCCTTTTGGGATGGTTAGGGAAACATTGTTTAAAGCTATTTTATCAGAATATCTTTTTTCTACATTCTTAACTTCTAAGATAGGTTGCATCAATCGATCTTTTATATTTCTTGTAAAAATAATTCTTTTATTTCAACTTGCGAAGTAGAAGGTATATTTTGATTACAAATAGGCATAAAAAAACCCAACCTTATATTACTATAAGGTTGGGAAAAATTGCTATGAAAAAGAAAATCCACTGTTTAATAAGTGTGCATCAAATGTATGACTTCTTTTCTAATTATGAAAACATTTCTTTGACTTTTTCGAAAAAAGATTTATCTCCCTTGCCAGGAGCTGGTTTAAAGTTACCATCTTCCTCCATTTTTTCGAAAAATTCTTTTTGTTCTTTTGTCAACTTTTTCGGTGTCCAAACGTTGACATGCACGAGTAAATCACCACTGCCGTAACTGTTTAAATGCGGCAATCCCTTTCCTCTCAATCTGAGAATTTTTCCAGATTGGATTCCTTCTTCTAATTTAATGCGCACATTTCCTGTTACCGTATAAATTTCTTTATTACCACCTAAAGCAGCTTCTGAGAAACTAATATAAAGATCGTAATGTAAGTTATCTCCTTCTCTTTTTAGCGTTTCGTGTTCTAATTCTTCAATTACAACCAACAAATCACCTGGTACACTGTTATTTCCAGGTGCTTCATTACCTTTTCCTGCTACTTTGAGCTGCATACCTTCTGCAACTCCCGCTGGAATTTTGATCGAAACGGTTTCTTCTTGTAAGATCATTCCTTCCGAATCCGAACCTGTTGGTTTTTGGTCAATCATTTGTCCTGTACCTTGACAAGTATGACACGGAGACGCCGTTTGCATACGTCCAAACACTGTATTGGCAACTTTTGTCACCTGTCCTGAGCCGTTACAAGTAGCACATGTTTTATAGGTAACACCCGCCGCTTTGGTCTTGCGTTTTACTTTTACTTTCTTTTCAACACCATTGGCGATATCCTCTAGCGTTAATTTTACTTTTATGCGCAAGCTTGTTCCTTTAGCTCTGCGTTGACCACCTCCGCCAAAACCGCCAAAGCCTCCAAAACCACCTCCGCCGAAAGCACTTCCGAAAATATCTCCGAATTGACTGAAGATATCATCCATGTTCATATGACCACCGCCAAATCCACCTCCACCTTCGAATGCAGCATGTCCGTACTGATCGTAACGGGCCTTTTTATCCGGATCACTTAATACTTCATAAGCCTCCGCAGCTTCCTTAAATTTTTCTTCTGCTTCTTTATCACCTGGATTCTTGTCTGGGTGAAATTCAATCGCTTTTTTTCGGTATGCCTTTTTAATGGCAGCTGCATCTGCTCCTTTATCGATACCTAATATTTCGTAATAATCTTTCTTCATTTGGATTCTGAGTTTCTATTAATAAATTGATCTCAACACTAGTTTATTGACCAATAACAACTTTAGGAAAACGAATAATTTTATCCCCTAGTTTATATCCTTTTTCAACAACATCAACTACTTTTCCTTTTAGCTCATCTCCAGCGGGAATCTGTGTAATTGCTTCAGACAAATCTGCATCAAAGGCATCGCCATTTTGAATGACAACCTCTTCTAATCCCTTTGCTGCCAAAATATCCACTAATTTAGTCGAAATTAAACGTACCCCCGTTAGGTGATCACTCTCACCCTGTTTCTCCAACTCCGATAAAGCACGACCAAAATCGTCCAAAACAGGAAGCATCGCTGATAAAACCTCCTCGTTGGCTGTTTTAAACAACTCCAAACGCTCTTTTGATGTACGGCGTTTATAATTTTCAAACTCAGCGAATAAACGCAAATATTTGTCTTTCTCTTCTGCTATCTTTGCGTTTAATGTCTCTTCAACTGATGTTGTAGTTGCTTCAGTCGCTTCAGTCGCTTCAGTTTCTTGTGTATTTTCTGTGTTTACATCCACCTCTTCCTTGTTTATATCTTTATTTTCCATACGTGTACTCTAGTTTTATATTGCTATCCTTATAATCAAATCCTTTGCCAACTGTTTATTTATGTCATAATGGCAGATTTTCGCATTAAGTGAGAAGGTGAGATGCTCAAACAACAAACATATTTAGCCTTTATACAACTCAGCAAAGGCTTTCTTCAATGTAGGAAAGTGAAAATTAAAATCTAAGGCAAGTATTTTAGTACAACTAATTCGTTGACCTTTAGTTACTAGCATGGCTTTTTCACCCAAAACTAGTTGCAATATCCAAGTGGGTACAGCGGGCAAGAACATTGGTCGATTTAAAGCACGACAAAGCGCTTGAGTAAACGCTTTATTTGTTTCAGGTTCAGGCGAAACAGCGTTAAAAACTCCCGCTAGGCGATTGTCTAGTACAAATAGAAAAAGACGAACTAAGTCGTTCAAGTGAATCCAAGAATAGAATTGATGTCCTGTTCCGAGCGGTGAGGCCACGTACAATTTCGCCATTTGTTCCATTTTCGGTAAAGCCCCTCCTTGACGCGCGAGAACCAAACCTATGCGCAAGATAGAGACCGATAACCCTAAAGTTTCAAAACACCTGTTCTCTCCCTCCCATTGTTGCACTACTTTTCCCAAGAAATTCGTTGCAGGTGTATACTGTTCTTCTGTTTGAACCTGTGCTATCGTATCGTAAATACCTACAGCTGAGGCACAAATAATTTGCCTGACTTCGTGTGTATGTGTACTCAACAATTGATGTAACGTACGAGATGCCTCTACACGGCTATTGATAATTAGCTGCTTCCCCTCCCTAGACCAAGATCCGTCTATCGAGCTACCAGCTAAATGAATAATCACCTCTACCGCTGTAAGGCAATTAGAGTCAATCTCTCCCTTTTTAGGATTCCAATAATATCCATAACACCCAGGTAAATCGTGTAATTTATCTTTTGACGTAGTTAAGAACGCAACCTCAATGCCTTTTGCTTGCACTTGTTTCAACAACTCCTTTCCCACCAATCCTGTCGCTCCTGTAACTAAAACTCTCATAACGCTACTTTTACTTTATCTCTTTGTTCGCACTTTTAACGTCCACTCAAAATTAAAGGTAGACACTTCATCTCCCTTTTCATCAATCCCAACCGATTTCATCCAAATAGTTACCCCTTCCTGCGTGTCAATCGCCTTTTGAATCGCTTCGTCCACTAGATGACCTTCCGTACAAGTAAAGACAATCTTTCCTGTCGCTTTTTTAACAAAAACGGAATTATTCTGGGCAACAAGCATTGAAATACGCTGACCGCTTTCATTTATTTTCTTCATCACTAATGCGCCAGTAGATAATTCTGCAGCCATAGCTTGCACTGCAAAATACATCGATCGAAAAGGGTTCTGATTCACCCATTTATGTCGAACCGTTGTTGTTGCCTGTGTGTCAGAAATTGCTTTTAATCGCACACCCGTCCAATAAGCAGACGGCAACTTAAAGAATAAAAACTTATTAATTGATGAAACTGAAAATTCCATGATACTCCTAATTTATTTTAGCCTAAATATACAAAATTATACTATTGAACAGTTCCAAAATTAAAATATCACCGCTGCTCTCTCCTATTTTATAGGTGCTTCCTTTTTTAATTACCTACAATTTCATTTCCCGTAAAAACAAAACAAAAGACTGTAAACAAAAGCATTACCACTACAATTACACGTTATGAAAAAAAACACAAATGTTAAAATAAAGTTAATTATAAGTACTTTGCAATACATAGTACATTCCTTTAACCATATCTTTGCATAAGATAAATCATTGAACCTATGAATAGTGAAAATACAAAAGCTCAAATGCGCAAAGGTATCTTAGAGTTCTGTATTCTATCCATTCTAAAAGAACGCGATTATTATACCTCTGAAATATTAGAGGAACTTAAAAAAGTAAAACTTTTAGTGGTAGAAGGTACGGTATACCCTTTGTTAACAAGACTCAAAAATGGAGATTTGTTAACCTATAGATGGGAGGAATCCAATGCTGGTCCTCCGAGAAAGTATTACAAACTAACAGCAAAAGGCGAGGCTTTTTTAACTGAACTAGCAGAAACTTGGGAAGAGTTATCCCATGCCGTTCAAGAAATAACCACAAAAAACCAAGACAATGAATAGAACGTTAACAATAAATATCGGTGGTTTAGTTTTTCACATTGAAGAGCAGGCCTACCAACGATTAGAGCAATATATCAAAGCGGTTCGCAGATCTATTGCCATTGAAGAACAAGATGAAGTTGTTCAGGATATTGAATTGCGTATTGCAGAAATATTCAACTCTAAAATAACAGCGAATAAACAGGTAATCAATCACCTCAGATGACGTAGATGAAGTAATTCAGATTATGGGGCGTCCAGAGGATTATTCAATAGATGATGACACGCTCCATCAGCAGAGTGAACAGGCGTATTACCGTGAAAAAAAGTTATTTCGAGATACGGACAATCGTATATTAGGTGGTGTTTTGGCAGGTTTAGCTCATTACTTTAAGATTGACACGATTTGGGTTCGCCTCATCTTTATCTTTTTAGTTTTCTTCTACGGAACGGGAATCTTACTTTATTTTGTCTTGTGGATTATCATTCCCAGCGCCAAAACAGCTAGTGAAAAACTGGATATGATGGGAGAACCGGTCAACATTGAAACCATCGAGCGCAAAATTAGAGAAGGGGTTGACTATACGACCAATAAGATAAACAATATCGATTACGAAAAGTTCAAAAATCAAACACAAAGAGCAACAAACCAAGGCACTAAAGTTATTCGTTATATCCTGGGCATTGGCTTTATCGTGGTAGCCGTAATTGGTATGCTTGTCAGTTTTTTTGTCAATCTAATGATCATTGTCAACACAAGTGTTGTCATGCGAGAATTGGATCTTCCAGCTGATATTATTGACCCTACTATCCCTCGTTGGATTTTGCATATCTGTATCAGTTTGATAACGTTCTTACCTTTCATTGTTTTGTTGTTATTGGCGTTAAAATTACTCTATACCAACATGAAATACATTTGGATTACAACGATCACCATATTTGTTTTGTGGATTGGAAGCTTGATCGTTTTTCCCATTATGATTACCAATGGAGAAACGGGAGGATTTACCAAGACGTCCAAGACAAATGGATTTGGCTATACCATCACGTATTCCTCTAAAGATCAGTTACAACAAGCACCGGATGATTCTACTTTATTTACAACGGATAAAGAGCTCGTATTACAATTGGTAGATACGCTACAACCGTCTGATGAGTACCACAACAAAATTGAGATTGTTCCTTCTTATCAAGACCTTGCCTATGGAAAATTCGGCAATACAGGAGTGGAATACAAAGACGTTTTAAAAGCGACAGAAAACGACACCCAATACACCATTCAGATCACGGAAGAGCAATTAAAACTCGATCCTTTTTTCACGGTGTATTTACCTATAGGGAAAAAGATATGGATAGATGACACGTTAAAACCCTACTTGTTTTTACAACTTCAAACCAATATAAAACCAGGAGCACACTGGTATGAAATGCGAGATGATTTCAACTTACACTGCATAGACTGTAACTAAAAAAGGGAGCCAAAAGGCTCCCTTTTTCTATTTAGATTACATCGTAGCTGCTTCGTTTTGCGCATCGATAATCATTTGTTCGTTTGCTTTAATTGCAAATTCTACACGGCGGTTTTTAGCTCTTCCTGCTTCTGTATCATTACTAGCAACAGGATCTGCAATTCCCATTCCTTCCGTAGCTAAACGCTTGTTAGAAACACCGTTTTGCATCAAATACGTTTTTACTGCATTCGCACGTTGACGTGATAATTTTAAGTTGTACTCTTCTCTACCTGTATTGTCTGTATAACCAAAAATACTGATGTTTGTATCTGGATTTTCTTTAAAAACCACGATCAGTTTATCTAAGTTTTGCTTTGCTTTATCTGTCAAAGTAGCCTGATTCAAGTTAAAGTTAACTGAACTTTCTCCTAACGTTAATTTGATTCCCTCTCCTACACGCTCAACTTGAGCACCTGGAACAGTTTGTTCAATTTGACGAGCTTGCTTGTCCATATTGTTTCCAATAACACCTCCTGCAGCTCCACCAATAACACCTCCTAATACAGCTCCTAAAGCACTATTACCCCCTTTTCCGATATTATTACCTAATATTCCTCCGATAATTGCTCCACCAGCAGCACCAATCGTTGCTCCTTTTTGTGTATTATTCGCATTTTTGACAGAATCACAGCTTGTCAGCGATAAAGACCCCACAAGCAAAGCTCCTGCTAATAGGGTTGTAGTTGTTTTTTTCATAATATTACCTTCTTGTTGTTTCTTAATTCTTAACAAAGTGATATGTCACATCATATCCTTGTCCATCTATATAAAAGTTATCGATCAAATCAAAACTCGTAGCAGTTTGATTCTTAACTTTCATCTTATATCCTGTCGTAACATTCTTCGCTTTTAATCCTGCATCAATGAACTTAAATTCAAATTCGCCATTCGGATTTACAAACCACTTAAAGTTACTTTCAAACATCGGGCACGAATTTCCGCCCATTAAACTAACTACGCCAGTATTATTGTTTGAAACAAATTTCCACTGACTGCCTTTAAAACAATGTGCATCAGCAATATTAAAAGAAGTAACTTTTACAAACTCACCTCCAATGTGGGATACATTTGCTAATGTCCAATCTCCTTTAATTCCGTACTGCGACTGTTTATCCATCGTCGGTTTACAAGAAACTAATGCTAAACCTATAAAACTTAATAAAATTAACTTTTTCATAATAATTTCTCTATTTTATACAATAATACAAACTTTCTAGGTATAATCAGATTTTAGTGTCCAAAAAAGCGTCAAATGACAAATTGACATCTATTTTTGAGTTGGTATCTTTTTTGCCTATTCCTATTTCGTATAAAAATATTAAAAATAATAATACCATAATAAATATGACATCTGGAAAAATTAATGTTACTGTAGAGAATATCTTTCCTTTGATTAAAAAGTTTTTGTATAGTGATCACGAGATATTCTTAAGAGAGTTAGTTTCAAATGCAACTGATGCTACATTAAAACTAAAACACCTAACAAGTATAGGGGAAGCTAATGTAGAATATGGCAATCCTATTATTGAGGTTAAAATTGACAAAGACAATAAAAAACTGCACATCATCGACCAAGGATTGGGGATGACCAAAGAAGAGGTTGAGAAATACATCAACCAAGTAGCGTTCTCTGGCGCAGAGGAGTTTTTAGAAAAATACAAAGACAGTGCGAAAGACACGGGAATCATTGGCCATTTTGGTTTAGGATTCTATTCTGCCTTTATGGTAGCAGATAAGGTGGAGATCATCACCAAATCTTTTAAAGAAGCAGCAGCTGCACACTGGACCTGTGATGGAAGCCCAGAATACACTTTAGAAGAGGCAGACAAACAAGATAGAGGTACGGAAATCATTTTGCATATTGCTGAAGATTCGCTTGACTTCTTAGAAGAATACAAGATTCGTGAGCTTTTAACAAAATACAATAAATTCATGCCGGTGCCAATTAAATTTGGAACCCATGAAGAAGGTGAAGGTGATGACAAAGTAGAAGTAGACACCATCATCAACAACCCTAATCCAGCTTGGACCAAACAACCAGCAGACTTAACGGATGAAGACTACAAAAACTTCTACCGCGAGTTATATCCAATGCAATTTGAAGAGCCTTTATTTCACATTCACCTGAATGTGGACTATCCGTTTAATTTAACGGGAATCTTGTATTTCCCTAAATTGAGTGCGGATATGCAAATGCAAAAAGACAAAATTCAATTGTATCAAAATCAAGTATTCGTAACGGATAACGTAGAAGGGATTGTTCCAGACTTCTTAACGATGTTGAAAGGGGTGATTGATTCGCCAGATATTCCATTAAACGTATCTCGTTCTTACTTACAAGCGGATGGTAACGTAAAGAAAATTTCCAACTACATCACACGTAAGGTGGCGGACAAATTAAAATCTTTATTCAACGAAAACCGCGCTGATTTCGAAAGCAAGTGGAACGATATTAAGGTGGTATTGGAGTATGGAATGTTGTCAGAGGAAAAATTTGCTGAAAAAGCAGGGGCTTTTATGCTATACCCTACAACAGACAATACTTATTATACAATAGAAGAACTAAAAGAAGCAACAAAGGATTTACAAACTGACAAAGACGGTAACCTCGTTGTTTTATACACGTCAAATAAAGATGCGCAACACAGCTATATCAGTGCTGCAAAAGAAAAAGGATACCAAGTGATCGTCCTTGACTCTCCAATTGTGTCACACTTAATTCAAAAATTAGAGAGTGAGAATGAAAAAATGACATTTGCACGTGTGGATTCGGATCACATCAATAACTTGATTAAGAAAGAGGAAAACTCAATTTCTAAATTATCTGAAGAAGAGCAAACAACGTTACAATCGTTTATTGAACAAGTGGTACCAAAAGAAAAATACACGGTAAAACTAGAGTCAATGGATAGCCAAGA
The DNA here is from genome assembly GCF_050522425.1 of Myroides sp. C6-3. Taxonomy (NCBI): domain Bacteria; kingdom Pseudomonadati; phylum Bacteroidota; class Flavobacteriia; order Flavobacteriales; family Flavobacteriaceae; genus Myroides; species Myroides sp. C6-3. The sequence continues at coordinate 28,355 of NZ_JBMVQP010000022.1, forward strand.
CGCTCCTTTAATTTTAACGCAACCAGAGTTCATGCGTCGTATGAAAGAGATGAGTCAATCAGGTGGTGGCGGAATGTTTGGTATGGGTAATTTCCCAGAGATGTATAATTTAGTAGTGAACACCAACGCTGAATTTGCTTCTAAGATCTTAAACAATACCAATGAAGCGGAACGTACAGCTGCTTTCAGTCAAGCCTTAGATTTAGCGAAATTATCGCAAGGATTGTTGAAAGGAGAAGAACTTACAGCTTTCGTGAAGAGAAATTTTGAAAAACTGTAATACCTAATTTTTTTATACTAAGGTTCATATCCCAATCGGATATGAACCTTTTTCTTTTCTCCTAGATAGACATTTGTCCTATACCTCCAAAAAAATAATACCTACCTTTGCGCCGTTAAAATTGGAGCAATGAAAGAACAAAATTTGATAAAAGGTGTATTTCTAGTAGCCATTGGAGCCTCTAGCTTTGGTATGTTGGCTTCCTTTGTAAAACTGGCGTATTCTCACGGTTATACAACTGCAGAGGTAACGCTATCTCAAGTGTTATTAGGGTTAATCGGTATGTTTATCATCAATCTGTTGCGCAAAAAACAAGCTACAGAAGCAGTTGCTAGCAAAAAAGATATCCGAAATCTAATCTTGGCAGGAACTTCCATGGGGTTCACTTCTGTGTTATACTACATGGCGGTGAGTTATATTGACGCTTCTATTGCGGTTGTGTTATTGATGCAATCGGTGTGGATTGGGGTTGTCATTGAAAGTGTAGTAACCAAACAATTTCCAAGTCTACTCAAAGTAATCGCTGTCGCCCTTATTTTATTTGGAACGGTATTAGCAACGAATGTATTAGCCAATGAAATTGAATTGGATTACAGAGGCGTTATTTTCGGTTTTCTCGCTTCTTGTTCTTTTGCTACAACTATGTTTGCTTCTAACGTAGTAGCCAATCACCTTGCTGCGCCAAAACGAAGTCTATTCATGCTTTGTGGAGCTACAACGATTGTGCTTATTTTTTGTTTCATTACGCAAATAGGCCCTAACAATTCTGACACTATGCTGTCTTTTTATCAGCTATTTACAGACAATACAGCAGGAATTCGCGATTTTGATTGGAGTATTTTCTACTCTTGGGGATTGCTATTATCCCTTTTTGGTACGATTCTCCCTCCGATCTTCTTAAATATGGGGTTCCCTCATACGGGAGTTGGACTGGGAAGTATTGTTGCTTCAATTGAATTACCTGTCTCCGTTACTGTTGCCTTTATGGTGTTACAAGAGCAAGTTGTTTTAATTCAATGGGCAGGAATTCTACTCATTCTAAGCGCTATCTTTTTAATGAATAGCCGACTCATTTTTAAGAAAAAAGAATCCCTAGCTTAGTAACTAAACAACTAAAAATAAATCCAAAAGTCTTTGTATCAACTACAAAGACTTTTTTTATTTTGCCTCCTAAAAAACTTACATTCACTAAAAGTAGTGATATTGTTTTTCTGTGGTTTTATCTACATTTGTTGTACAATAAAAACACATAGTAAGATGTACAAAAAACTATTACCTATTGCCTTGTTATTCTCTTCTGCAATCTACAGTCAGACAGCAAAAGATACGTTATGGGTCAATACTTATGATGAAGTAACAACCAAAGCCTTGGCTAGTTCTTTTAAAATTTCTAAGCCCGTAAAAAACAGCGAAGGTTTGAAAGAATTTTCAACCTATAACAAAGAAACAAAAGCAATTGAAGTTAAAGGTATTGGTAGTATTGACCAAAACAACACCATCACGTATGATGGAAAAGTGACGTATTTCAACGCCGATGGTTCCGTTAATTTCGACATGTTTTTTGAACAGGGAAATGCAATTAAAATTACGTCTATCGATCCTTTTACACAAGAAGATTACACCTTGACGTATGAAAATGGTTATCCACATGATGGTACCATGGTTCAATTGTATAAAAACGCCTATTTCTACTATGCGATTAGTGAAGGGGTTTACGTGTCTTACATCTATGTAAATAAAGACAACACAAATGAAAAATACATCTTCACTTTTGACGAGGATAACAATATTGTAGACGAACAATTCATCAATGCACAAGGAGAAGTTGTTTATTCAGCAGCCTATGAAGATGGGATGGCGAAAAACGGTACTTCTATCACTTTAGATTATGATACCTTCCGCCCTATTTCAACCAACGTTTATGTGGATGGTGTCAATACGGAATCTGTGTTTTACTATAAATCAGGACAGGTAAAATACAAAACAACCACTACGACTACAAAAACAACTACAGTGTTCTATGGCAGCAAAGGAGCGGTAGTAGGAACGTATAAGGCAGATATAGACGAATATGGTTCAGAATCAAACCAAGAAGGGACCTATTTATTCTATAATGAGTATACAGATACACCAGATGTTGTAACGAGTCAATCCGAATACAAAAAAGGAAGTTTGGTAAAAGAAACTATTTTTTATGAGCAGCCGACTGCTTTTGTTCCTAAATCAACCAAATTCTACAAAGGAGATTATTACCTAGAGAAGATCGAATACTTCAATGAAGATGGAAGTAAAAAAGGAGAGTTAATCTACAATGAAGATGGTTATACGCCTCAAAATGGAGTTGCATATGATGACGATTCTGTTACAACCTATAAAGATGGTATTTTAGTAGCCAAGAAATTATTTTACTCCACAGGAGAACTTTTTGAAGAAGCTACTGAAAACACATCAATTTATTACGATAAAAAAGGACAGGTAATCGGTAAGCTACAAGCTAGAAAAGGAGAACCGGGCTACTATTCAGAACCATATCAAGGGGATTATCTTACGCTAACTAACGATGCAATTGGCACTAAAATCTCATATGACAAGGGTCAAATTGTTTATACCGCTACCTATGAACCTTATCCGTCGTATAACAGTACCCCTATTTTAAGAGAGGAAACTTTCACTCCCATTTCAGGTACTACCAAGCGCATTCATTACAGTAGACAAGGGAAAAAAAGTAGAGAAGTAGTATTCAGCAAAAACTACTATGATGAAGATATCTTAAAAGTAACCTACTTTGATACAAAAGGCAAGATAACGGGTGTTTTTGACAATATTGAGAAAGAGGGAACACAATACACCTTCTTCGACAATGACGTTATACAAACCACGAATACCTATAGCAAAGGCCAATTGATCTACAAAAAAGAATACGCCAATAAAAATGGAATGTACAGCGAGGATATTGTTCCTTACTTAGTTTCTGAGATTGACTATAACAAAGAGGGTGTTTTTTACGATGCGGAAGGAAACCAAATTGCAAAAGCTTCTTATAAAGGAGGACAACCTTATACCGGTACAGTGAGTACTACGGATGGTTATTCAACAACAATCACCACCTATGTTAAAGGGCTAAAAGAGGGATTGGAAACATTTAAGAGCGATTATTCCGATTACATTGACAGCAAAACCTACTATGAAGCGGGGGAAATTGTAAAAGAAGAAGTGTACAATGATTCGTATCTGCAATCGATCAAAACCTATAAAAAAGGAGAAGTTCTTGACACAACTGTATTCTACGATGAATCAGGAGAAGAAATGGCTCGTTTACAATACAGAGATGGATATCCTTATGAAGGTACATTCATTGCGTATGGATATGACAACAATGTATACACCACGTACGAAGAGAGTAGAATTGCCTATGAAAAAGCAATAAGTACATATACAGGAAACGTAATATATGAAAAGCAACTGTTATCCGATGGATCAACGCAACGCAGTGTTTACGACGAAAACGAAACCCTTGTTTATCAATTTGGTATCCAAAACAATGCTTTACATGGTTCATGTATTTACTATGAAAATGGCAAAGCAAAATACACGAGTAAATTTGAAGAAGGTCGTTTAGTAGAGGGGACTGTTGCTTTAAAAACATGGTCTGATCCTTACAGCTATTATGCTTATGACGAATCAACTTATTTCATTTGTACGTTACAAAAGAACAGCATGACCATCCAACGTTTATCTACAGAGACAAACAAAGTAACTTTCGAGTTAACAAGTAAACTTAAAAAAGGTGAAATGAAAGATAATCCTATTTTCCAAAGTACGATTGACAGTAGTAGCCTTTATCCTTATCACGAAGGTAACTCTTCGTATTAAAAACAAAAGGTCATCCCGTGGGATGACCTTTTTTATGCTTAATAGTTCTTAGATGAGCTGTAGTAATCATAGGTTCTCTTTTCATTTAACTCCTTCTCTTCTTCTATAAATTCTTGTGGAATTACTTTTAAGAAAGAAGGATGTTGCTCAATAGCCATTTCAATTTGTTCAACAATTTCATCTATACTACTGTTCTCGTAATCTATCTCCAAAGGTTCTTTAATAACCATAGATTGAAGGATCCCCTTCTTTTTTAGGTGTAATCCCTTTTTATCAAAAGAACGGCGAAAACCGTCAATTACGATGGGAACTACAACTGGTTTATAATTTTTAATAATATGAGCCGTTCCTTTTCGAATAGGCTTAAATGACTTGGTTGTTCCCTGTGGAAACGTAATGACCCATCCGTCGTCTAAGGCAATTTTAATACTTTCAACTTGATCCTGATTAACCTCGCGTTTTTCATCAATATCAACGCCCTTACTTCTCCAAGTTCGATCCACTTGGACTGCCCCTACATACGCCATAATACGAGGTAACAATCCTGCTTTCATCGTTTCCGCCGCAGCTACATAGTAAAGGTTAAGCTTGGGTTTCCAGATGTACATAATATTTTTAATTGAGTTATCTCTTCCCTTCAAGCTGGCGTTAAACACGTGATACATAGCGACCACATCGGCAAAATACGTCTGGTGATTGGAAATAAACAATACATTTTTATCGGGCAAATGGCGTAAAACTTCAGATCCTTCGATTTGTAAATCGTTAAATCCTCTAAAACGTTGGTGAGTTAGAAAACCAAACGTTCTAATGATCCATTTTTTAAGCCATAAAATATGGCCAAACGGATTTCTTTTAAATAATCCCATGTTCCTACATCCTGATTAATGAACTACAAATTTAAAGCTTTTAATACTTGCAATAGGTTAAAATTTGCTAATTCGCCTTTATTTAAATGTTTTTAACGCAGATTTCAACGTTTCCTTGAGTTCACTCAACATCATAGCCGTTGCGCCCCAAATCGTGTAGTCCTTATAGATAAATGCCGGAACATGTGTCCAAGAAGCATAACTCGTTTTCATTTCCACCTCTTTGACAATACTATCTTGTAGGAGTATATGCAAGGGAAGTTCAATAATGTTGGCCACTTCAAACGCATCTGGAGTAAAAATGAGTTCCTTTTCAGCAATTCCCAGATAAGGTTGAACGTAAAAATTACTTGGAGGAATATAGATTTTCGTAAATGGTTGAATGATTTCAATATCCCCCTGTACGACCCCAACTTCCTCTTGAGTTTCTCTCAATGCTGTTTGTAGCAAATCGAGATCATTGTGTTCATATTTCCCTCCTGGAAAACCAACTTGCCCAGAATGAACACCTTTATACGTTGCTCGTTCTATGAGTAATACATTGGTTTCTTTCTCCTTAGGATACAACAACATCATTACTGCAGATTCCCTTGGATGGCGTTCTACAAAATCTTCTGCATACAAATAAGGAATCCTTTCGACGGGAATCATTAATCGGTGCGCCTCAATACCAACAGGAGTTGCCCCTTTAATTTGCTCAATCTTATGCAAAAAAGAATCAAAAGTCATAGATTTGCTATATCAAATTAACACATACCTAAATTTACGACTTTATCAACAATGTATAGTAAAGAAGAAGCTAAAAGAATAAAAAAAGAATTTTGGATCCAGTTTGCTGAAACCTATCCAAGAAAATGGTTATTGCACAACACCAAGATTAAAGATGTCTCTTTTAAGTTCTACGCAGACAATAAAAAAGCAGAAGTGCTCTTAGATATTGAACCTCGAGATGAGGAAAAAAGAAAAATATACTACGAAAAAGTAGAGTCGCTCAAGGGAATTCTCTTAGAGGATCACCTTCCCGACGCCTTATTTGAACGGGAATTTTATCTCGAAAACGGGAAATTAATCAGTCGTATATGGGTTTCCTTAGCAGGTGTTTCGATCAATAATCCCGAAACTTGGGATCAGATGTTTGATTTTTTTAATGAGAAAATGACTGCTTTTGAAATTTTCTTTTACGAGTATGAAGATTATATTCGAGATTTAGAAATAAATACTTAACTTTTACGTTGAAATAATCTAGTTTCTCTACGAAAAAAATCCATGCTAAGATTTATCCCTTTTTTAATTTTCGTTTGTCTGGCTGTGCAAGTAAATTATGCGCAGGTTAGACCTATTCTAAAAGTCGATACAATCGTGCCACAGCTGGAACAACCTAAACTTGAGAAACTTCCTTTTCAAGTTGAAAAAGACACCACAGAGATTTTCGCCAATTTTAAGGAGAAAAACAAAGGAAGTAAGGTAGGTCGTTTGTTCAACAAACTCGTATACAAGAGCAACAAGCGTTTGGTAGCACACGCACCAGAGGTTCAAGTCAATCGCAACTTAGATAAAGGAGAAGGAAAGATCATTAGAAACATCAATATTACAACGTTAGATCCCTTTGGTTATTCGGAAAAAGACACCCTCAAAAAGCCGACAAAATCTTTAGAAGTATGGGGGAATCGATTTCATTTAAAAACGAAAAAATTCACCGTTCGCAATTTTCTACTCTTTAAAGAAGGGGATGTTTTTGACTCGTTAAAAGTAAAAGAGTCAGAGCGTTTAATTCGTACCCAACGCTATGTAAGACGAGTATTAATCACAGCTATTCCTACCTCTTCACCAGATTCGGTAGATGTAGCGATTCGAGAATTAGACTCTTGGACGATTTATCCCAGCGGATCTATTTCCACCTCTTCCATGCGGGTAAAACTGACTGATCGAAATTTCGGAGGTTTTGGCCATGATGTGACGGTTCAATACATTACGCGTTTTAAAGAAAAGAAACAAGGTGCTTATTTCAGCTATTCTGTCAATAACATTCAAAACACGTTTATTCGATCGAATATTCTTTATAACCAAGACACTTGGGGCAATTATGTTAAAGGAGTTTCTTTAAATAGACCCTTTTACTCTCCCTATGCAAAATGGGCTGGTGGATTTAGTGCCCAACAGCGTTTTAGGCGAGACTCTCTCCCCGATCAAAACATGAAATACAGTCTAGAATCGCTTAAGTATAACACCTACGATTACTGGGCAGGATATTCTATTCCAGTATTAAAAAAGAGCCCTATTATAACGAATTTGCGTACCTCGTTGCGCTTTGTAAAAGAAAACTACCATTCCACACCTGGGAAAGAGTATGATCCGTATAATTATTACCGCGATCAACGCTTGTATTTGGCCTCTGTTAGTTTGAGTTCTACAAACTACGTACAAGATCGCTTCATCTTCAATTACGATATCATTGAAGACGTTCAAGTAGGTCGGATTTTAGCGTTCACTGGAGGAATGCGTGATCGCTATGACAAAAGACGGGCTTATTTTGGTGCGCGATTTGCCATGGGAGGCTATACTAAATTGGGATATTTTGCTGGTAATATCGAATGGGGAGGGCACTTTCACGGCGGAAAAACAGAACAAGCAGCCTTCCGATTGGAAGGAACTTATTTTACTCGACTCTTTGTATGGGGCGATTGGAGGTTCCGTCATTTTTTTGTACCTCAACTTGTTATAGGATCACATCGCCTTGATCACATTGGTGATGAATTGAAAATTGAAGGTATTATTCAGGGAATACGCGCCCAAAAAATTACAGGTACGAAGCGATTGTCTTTAGCCTATCAATGGCAATCCTATGCGCCTTATGAATGGAAAGGATTCCGCTTTAACCCCTATTTTAGTTTTGAAGGTGCCTTTATTGGAGACAGTAGCAACCGCTTACTCAACCCTAAACTCTACTCTCGTTTTAGCTTAGGTCTTGTGGCAAATAACGACTATCTCGTATTTAGCAAGGTTACTATTTCTTTAGTTTACTATCCAACCATGCCTGATTCTGGAAATAGCGTATTCCGCGCCAATTCCGTTCAATACAACATGGATTTACCTAACTTTAATTACGATAGACCGCAAACGGTTTCGTATTATTAGAGAGAGGAAAGAGGAAAATTCACCCTTTTCCCCTTTCTTCTTTCCTCTTTCTAATAAGCCAATTTTGCTTGAAAGCGTTCTAATCTATTGTCTTCTGCCAAATGGCGAATGATATCTTCCTCTATTGCCGTCCATTCAATATGGCGACGACTCATAACAATTTGCATGGTAGCGATAGCTTTATCAACATCGTAGACATCGTCTACGTCTTTTCCGCCCCAGGTAAAACTTGGCAAAAATGTTTTTGGAAAACCACCTCCAAAAATACTACAAGCAACACCTACTACCGTTCCTGTATTAAACATGGTATTGATTCCACTTTTACTGTGGTCCCCCATCATTAATCCACAAAATTGCAAGCCCGTATTCTCATTGCTATTCGTTTGGTAATTCCACAATCTAACAGGTGCATAATTGTTTTTCAGATTGGAATTATTGGTATCTGCACCTAAATTACACCATTCTCCCAAAACAGAATTCCCTAAAAACCCATCATGTCCTTTGTTAGTATAACCAAACAGAACCGAATTACTCACTTCCCCCCCTACTCTACATTCCGGTCCTATGGTTGTTGCACCATAAATTTTAGCTCCCATTTTCACTTGGGCACCCTCACATAAGGCAAAAGGTCCGCGAATAATTGCACCTTCCATAATTTCTGTATTTTTTCCAATATAGATCGGTCCAGTTGTAGCATTTAGCGTAACAAAATTCAAAACAGCACCTTCCTCTATAAATACCTGTTCTTTTCCAAGCACTTGTACTGTGGAGGGAATAGCTTCAGAAATGCGATCTTCTGTCAACAAAGCATAATCTTGACGAATTGCAACATCATTGAATTGAAAAATATCCCATTTATTTGCGATTTTGATTAACTCCTCCGTATATTCAATAAAGTCATATGCATCAAAATCAATTTCATCTTGCTCCTCTTCAGTAAAAAAGGCAACGATATCTTCTTGATAGCTGATGGCTTGTTTGGGTTGTAAATCTTGAATCAACTCAACTAATTTCGCATTGGGTAAAAAAGCGCTATTAATCATAATATTTTGAGCTGCTTCCACCATGGGAAACTTTGCTTCTAAATATTCTTCCGTTACAGTTGTCGTAGTATAGCCTAAATACTTCTCCCACTTTTCGCGAATCGTTAGAATTCCCACGCGTATATCAGCTACTGGTCTTGTAAAAGTAAAGGGCAATAAAGCGTTTCTTACTTCCCCATCAAATAAAATATAATTCATAACAATAAATATCGGTTCATCTAATAGTCAAAGTTAAGGGAAACTCCTATAAAAAACACAACATCTCTAGTATATATGCAAAAAAAAACCTCCCAATTGCTTGGAAGGTTTTTCGTTATTGTAAGTAAATTCAGACTATTTGTTGAATTTAGCATATTTGCTTTTAAATTTATCGATACGTCCTGCAGTATCAATAAGTTTAGATTTACCTGTGTAGAATGGGTGAGATGTACGAGAGATCTCCATTTTGAACACTGGGTATTCTACTCCATCAACTTCAATTGTTTCTTTTGTTTCAACTGTTGATTTTGTAATGAATACGTCATCGTTTGACATATCTTTAAATGCTACTAATCTGTAATTTTCTGGGTGAATACCTTTTTTCATGATAAATCTATTTTTAAAAAATTGAGCTATTCTCTATTTCGAAGCTTCCTGTTTTCAAGAAAGGTGTAAACGTCAAATAACTTTTGGGTTATACTTATTTTATTTAAGCATGCAAATTTACAATTTAATTTGAATCTACAAATACTTTTTTGCTTTTTTGTGGGATGTTTTTTTGGTGTTTCGTTTTTTTGTCTTTTTGACTCAACTAACAACAATCAACTCCCATACTACTACAACGCTTCAGCTTTAAAGCCTTTTTTCTTGATGATGTTCACCACTTCTTCAGCGGTTAATACATCGTTTTTCAAAGTTAAAATTTTATCACTTACCGTCGTGTCTACTGTCCATTGACCTTCTCCTATTGCTTCATTTAAATCAGCTGTTACTTTTCCCACACAGCTTGAGCAGTTCAAATTGGTTTTGAATTGACTATTATTATTTGCCATATTTCTTTATTTTTAATGTTAAATACTTCAACAAAGTTCCTTTCTTTTGTATGAAATATCGTTATATAATTCTTGTTATAATTTGTGAGATTTCACGATTCTATCTGTCTAATTTCTATTTCAAATAGCTCTTTCTATAAGTCTACGACTTACTTCTTCCACTTTAAGCGCAAGCTGTTGCTCACTACACTCACACTACTTAGGGCCATAGCAGCTCCAGCAATCATCGGGTTTAGTAAAAAACCATTTACCGCATACAAAACTCCTGCTGCAATAGGAATACCGATTAGGTTATAAATAAAGGCCCAAAATAGGTTTTGTTTGATGGTATTAACGGTTTGTTTCGATAAGCGAATCGCCTGTGGAATTTTTGTCAAGTCTGAAGAGATAATGGTCATTTTAGCCACATCCATCGCGATATCACTTCCTTTCCCCATGGCAATACTGACATCAGCAGTAGCCAAGGCAGTACTGTCATTGATTCCATCCCCTACCATAGCCACTACATTTCCTTCTTGTTGCAGTTTTTTGACAAAATCTGCTTTGTCTTGTGGCAAGACCTCTGCTTTATAGTGTTGAATGCCTGTTTGAGCCGCAATTGCTTTTGCCGTTGCTTCATTATCTCCCGTCAACATATACAATTGAATCCCCATCGCTTGCAACTCTTGAATGGCTTGAACTGAGGTTTGCTTGATTTGATCTGAAATAGCGAGAACAGCTAAGGCTTGTTTACTATCTGCAAACCAGATTACAGTTTTAGACTCGATTCCCCATTGATCTGCTTGTTGTTGCAAAATTGGAGCAATCGCAATTTGATTTTCGTTGAGTAGTTTTTTATTCCCTACATAATAGGTTCCCCCTTGATGCTCTGCTTGCGCTCCTTTTCCAGTGATACTTTCAAAATTGGCAATTGCCGTTGACGGTACGTCCTTCAAATAAGTAACAACCGCTTCTGCCAATGGGTGTTCCGATTGTTTTTCGATACTGTGTAAAATATCTCTTCTTTCCTCCTGATCGTTGAGCCATTTTACTCCCGTTACTTGAGGTTTCCCTTCCGTAATGGTTCCTGTTTTATCCAATACAATGGCCGAAGCGTTTTTCGCCAATTCAAAACTTTCTGCATCTTTGATTAAAATTCCATTCTCCGCTCCTTTTCCTACTCCCACCATAATAGCAGTAGGCGTTGCCAAACCTAAGGCACATGGACAAGCGATAACCAAAACTGTTACAGCGGCCAATAAACCTTGAACAACTCCGTGTTCACCTCCGAGGATCAGCCATAAGACAAAAGTTAATACAGCTATTCCTATCACAACAGGAACGAATATTCCCGCAATTTTATCCACTAATTTCTGTACAGGCGCTTTACTTCCTTGTGCATCTTGAACCATGCGAATAATCTGTGCCAACATGGTTTCTTTTCCTACTTTTATCGCTTCAAATTGAAAGCTTCCCTTCTGGTTAATCGTTCCTGCAAATACCTTCTCCCCTTCTTTTTTCAATACGGGAACAGGTTCTCCACTCAACATACTTTCATCGACATAGGAACTTCCGTTTAATACCATGCCATCTACAGCAATCTTTTCTCCTGGTTTGACCAAAATTACAGCTCCTACTTGCACTTCTTCAATCGGCATTTGCTTTTCTGTTCCATCGGTCTGAATAACGAGTACCGTCTTAGGCTGGAGTCCCATTAGTTTTTTAATGGCTGAAGAAGTATTTCCCTTGGCCTTTTCTTCTAATAATTTACCAAGTAGAATAAAAGCGATAATCACCGCAGCTGCTTCAAAATAAACGTGTGCTTCTAATCCTCTACGTTGCCAAAAATCCGCAAATAGCATATTGAATACACTAAAAACATAGGCGATCCCAGTACTCAAAGCTACTAAAGTATCCATATTCGCTGAGCGATTTTTCGTTTGTTTCCACGCATTGACAAAGAAGTCTTTTCCGAAATACAGCAATACTGGGGTGGAAAACAACCACATAATCTCATTGCCATAAGGCATATCCATAAAGAACATTCCGATAATGACGACGGGAATCGATAAGACAACTGCCCCAAAGGTTTTCTTTTTAAGTTGTTTGAATTTTTCAGCGTGAATTGCCTCTAGTGACTCTTGTTGTTTTGTTTCCTCCACAAGCAATAAATCATAACCTGCACCTTGAACGGCTTGTTGGAGTTTCGTTGCATTAGTCAAGGTAGGTAAATACTCTACCATTAAATTTCCTGTTGCAAAATTCACTGAAGCATCTACAACTCCTTCCTCAAAGCTAACAATGCTTTCAGCACTTCCCGCACAAGAAGCACAAGTCATCCCTAGAACAGGAAAACTTTGTTTGACGGTAGGCACATCATACCCTAAATCTCGAATTTTTCTCACCGCTTTTCCAATCACTTCCGCATCTGCTATGGAAATAGCTACCCGTTCGTTATTGAGTTCTACCTTGGATGAATCAACTCCTTTAACTTGCGTCAATCCCTTTTCTACAATTAAAGCACAATGCTCACTTTGCACTTGCTCTAGCGGTAGATACACTACTTTATGTTTACTTGTTGTTGTCATATTCGCACTGATATTTGTATGGTACAAAGTTGACAACTATCCTAGAGTAAACTGTTATGTAATTTCAAGTATAATTTGTAATTTTTACTTATACCTCGTCCAATGGTTTTCTTTTGTTGTCGCGTATTTTTTTAAAGTGACTCGGGGTTAGTCCCGTTACTTTTTTAAACTGATTACTCAAATAAGCAACACTTGAATAATTGAGCTGATGGGCAATTTCACTCAATGAAAGCTCATCATACACCAATAACTCTTTGATTTTTTCAATCTTTTGAGCAATGAAATATTTCTCGATGGTTTTACCTTCTATTTCGGAGAACAAATTGGATAAATAATTGTAGTCATGTCCTAATTCAGTACTCAAGAAATCGGAAAGATTCACTTTCAACTCATTATCTCGATGATGAACCAGTTCAACAATAGCCGATTTAATTTTTGTGATTAATTGACTCTTCTTATCGTCAATGAGATAAAACCCCAAAGCTACTAAAGCCTTACTTAAGGCTTCTTTTTCTGGAACACTAAGCTCTTGCTTTAATTCTACCTCTCCTAATTTGATGGATTGAATGGATAATCCCAATTTTTCTATCTCCTGTTGAACCATGAATACACAGCGATTACACACCATATTTTTGATAAAAAGCACACACATAGTATAGATGTTTATTTGAGAAAAATCCTCTATTGATTTCACGTAAAAATAGCAAAAAACTAAAAACTAAAAACTAAAAAAGGCAATTCATATTCCTTTCCCTGTACAAACCAAGTAAAATTAGAAGGTTCTATTTACACCAACAGCTTGTTTCCCTTTCTTTTGTCTTATATTACATCAGAGAACAAAAACTAAAAGGGTATTTTTAGTATATTTGTAACTTACATTTTTTTGAAAACACACGGATGAAGAACCCACTCAACAAAGTAGGCATAACATTTGGGATTGTATTAGCCTTGTATTACGTCCTATTTAACTGTACCTTATTTTTTACAGACAAAACTCTTTTTGCAAATAAATTTGTCGGATTTTTTAATATATTCGTCATTATTGTTATTGGCGTCTTATGCGTTTTTATGGCAAGGAGAAAAGTGGGTGGTTATGTAACATTTAGAGAGGCTTTCACTCCCTATTTAATCACCATAGCCATTGGAGTTACAGTTAATTACCTAATGTACAACATCTTATTCAACCTCGTTGATCCCTCTGCAAAGGAGTTAATCAATACCGTTTTACACGATATGTTGGTTGATACACTAAACAATTCTGGTTTACCGCAAGAACAGATTAACGAACAGTTAAGTAAATCAAACGAGTTGAATCAATTTGAACCAGGTTCTCAATTGTTCATGTGGGCAGGTAGTATTTTACGTATGTCTATCTTGGGCTTATTGTTAGCCGCTATTTTCAAAAACAAGTCGGAGTTCACAACCCCGGTTAAGGAGGAAGAGGAGAAGACAGAACCAACTTCTTCTGAATCAAACAGCTAAACCATGAGTATTACTATATCCATTGTTATTCCCTTGCTTAATGAAGCAGAATCTTTACCTGAGTTATATACTTGGATCAGCAAGGTGATGCATGCGAACAACTACACCTATGAGATACTATTTGTAGATGATGGAAGCAAGGATCAATCATGGGAGATTATTACCCATTTATCTCAACAAGATCCGAGTGTAAAAGGGATTAAATTTCAGCGCAACTTTGGAAAATCACAGGCGTTACATGCGGGTTTTGCACAAGCAGAAGGTGAAGTTGTCATCACGATGGATGCAGATCTACAAGACAGTCCAGACGAAATCCCAGCCTTATATCGCATGATTCAAGAGGATCGATACGACATGGTATCGGGTTGGAAAAAAAAGAGATACGATTCAGTACTCGCAAAAAATCTACCTTCTAAGCTTTTCAATTGGGCCGCGCGAAAAACGTCGGGTGTACAATTAAATGATTTCAACTGTGGGTTAAAAGCGTATCGTCAAGAAGTAATTAAAAACATCGAAGTATCGGGAGAGATGCATCGTTACATTCCCGTTTTGGCAAAGAATGAAGGTTTTGACAAAATTGGAGAAAAAGTAGTACAGCATCAAGCGAGAAAGTACGGTACAACTAAATTTGGCATGAGTCGTTTTATCTACGGATTCTTGGATTTAATTACAATTTGGTTTTTATCACGATTTGGCAAAAGGCCGATGCATCTTTTTGGCACATTAGGAGTGCTTACTTTTAGTGTTGGTTTTTTAGCTGCCGCAAGTATAGGCGCTAACAAACTAATCAAATTATATCAAAACAAACCTGCGATTTTAGTTACACAAGATCCGTGGTTTTACATTGCGCTTTCCACCATGATCATAGGAACCTTATTATTTTTAGCTGGTTTTTTAGGAGAGCTTATTTTACAAACAAAATCAAATACGAGTCGATATAAAATTGCTGCATACAGTGGTTTAAACAAACGCTAAATTAAAAGAAAATGCAAATAGAAAAAGAAATTTTAGCAAAGGCAGAACAATGGTTACAAGAGCCATTTGACCAAGCTACACAAGCTATTGTTCAACAATTACTTGAGCAAGATCCTGTTCAGTTACAAGACAGTTTTTACAAAAACTTAGAATTTGGTACAGGAGGTATGAGAGGTATTATGGGGGTAGGTACAAACCGAATCAACCAATACACTTTGGGTAAAAACACGCAAGGATTATCGAACTTTATCAAAAAATCTTTTCCTAATCAAGAAGTAAAAGTGGCAATCAATTACGATTGTCGTCACAATAGTAAAGAATTAGCCAAGGTTGTTGCGGATGTATTCACCGCCAATGGCATTCGCGTATACCTATTTGGAGATATGCGTCCAACACCAGAGTTGTCTTTTGCGGTACGCTACTATGGATGTCAAGCGGGAATCGTTTTAACGGCATCACACAACCCACCGGAATACAACGGTTATAAAGTGTACTGGTCTGATGGAGGGCAAATTGTGCCACCAGAAGACGGGGCAGTTATTGACGAAATCAATCAATTGACGTATGAACAAGTTAATTTTGAAGGAAACGATTCGCTCATTACGATTGTAGGAGAAGAATTAGATCGTGCATTTATTGATTCGACCATTGAAAATGCGAGTTTCAATACGCCGCAAGCAGTCAAAGATGGCTTAAAAGTAGCCTATACTTCCCTTCATGGAACTTCCATTAAACTAATTCCAAGAACCTTGGAAGAAGCGGGCTACAACAACGTATATATCGTCAAAGAACAAGAAGAACCCAATGGAGATTTCCCAACAGTACAATCACCAAACCCAGAAGAACCAGAGGCCTTAACTATGGCTATGGCACTAGCGGAAGAAAAAGGAGCAGATATTGTGATTGGAACTGATCCAGATTCAGATCGAATTGGTATTGGAGTTCGCGATTTGGACGGAAAAATGATCTTGTTGAATGGAAATCAAACCATGGTAATGATGACGGCGTTCTTATTGGAACAATGGAAAGTAAACCGCGGTTTTTCTGGGAATGAATTCATTGGATCTACTATTGTTTCAACACCGATGATGCTAGATTTAGCAGAGAGCTATGGCGTGGAATGTAAAGTGGGATTAACAGGATTCAAATGGATTGCTAAATTCATCAAAGAGTTTCCACAACAACAATTCATTGGCGGTGGAGAAGAGAGTTTCGGCTATATGGTAGGTGACAAAGTGCGCGACAAAGATGCGGTAGCTTCTGCTCTATTGGTTTGTGAGATTGCAGCCCTGGCTAAAGCAGCAGGTAGCTCTTTCTATCAAGAATTAATGAATTTATACATTGATCACCGTTATTATAAAGAACACCTAATTTCTCTAGTCAAAAAGGGAATTTCTGGTGCAGAAGAAATCAAACAAATGATGATTCAATTACGCGAAAATCCGTTAACTGAAATCATCGGACAACGCGTAGTTTGTGTAGAAGACTACCAAACGAGTCAAGCGATAAACTTGATTACAGGTGAAACCGAATCCATTCATATTCCCAAGTCAAACGTATTGATTTACTACCTAGAAGACGGAACAAAAATAGCGGCTCGTCCAAGTGGTACAGAACCGAAGATTAAATTCTACTTCAGTGTAAATGAATGGTTAGATCGTCTAGAGGATGTCAATGCAGTGGAACAATTCTTAACAGACAAGATTCAGTCCATCATAGACGAAATGAAACTGAACTAAACAACAGATAAAAGGACTGGTCAAAAACCGGTCTTTTTTCTTTATTTTTGCCTTTTATATTGTACAAATATGAACGAATATTTTAAAAAAATTATCCACTTCGCTAAGCCGTATAAATCCTACGCTTATCTGAACGTTTTTTTCAATATCCTCTATGCACTTTTTAGTGCCTTAGGATTTTTGGCCTTAATTCCGATGTTAACCATTCTCTTTGGCGATGGAAAAAAAGTAACAGAACAACCTGTTTATACGGGGATTGGTCACCTAAAAGGGTATTTAGAAGACACCATGTCTTATTTTCTTACCCAATATACAGCAGAGCATGGAGCACAACATACGTTGATGGTTATGGCTGCTGTGGTTATTACAATTTTCTTGTTGAAAAACTTATTCAACTATTGGGCAATGTATTTCATCACCTTCTTGCGCAATGGAGTTTTAAAAGATATTCGCAATGCCTTGTTTAAAAAGTCCGTGGATCTTCCCCTTTCTTTTTTCTCAGAAAAACGCAAAGGAGATGTTATTTCTAGGATGACTTCGGATGTATTAGAAATTCAACACTCCTTTCTATCCATCTTAGAGGTGTTAGTCAGAGAACCCTTGACGATTGTCTTTACCATCATAGGTATGTTTGCTATTAGTACAGAATTGACGCTTTTTGTCTTTGTCTTTGTACCTCTTTCAGGGATTATTATCTCGAAAGTAGGAAAGACGCTAAAACGCAGTTCTCAGCGAGCTTCAGAAGAGCAAGGCTACTTTCTGTCGATCATTGAAGAATCACTATCTGGTTTAAAGGTAATTAAGAGTTTTAATGCAGAGAAAAGATTCAATAAAAAGTTTCAAGATTCCACCCAAACTTTTTACGAATTAAACAATACAATCTTAAATCGTCAAAACTTATCCTCGCCATTGAGTGAATTTTTAGGGATTGTCACTATTGCGGTATTATTAGTTTATGGAGGTCATTTGGTGTTGGGAACCCAAACCTTAACTAGTGCATCTTTTATTGCGTATATCGGAATGGCGTATAATATTCTAACACCTGCTAAAGCCATGTCTAAAGCCTCATACTCATTAAAAAGAGGAAATGCAGCAGCAGAACGCGTCTTGGAAATCTTAGAAGAAAAGAACCCTATTACTAGTTCTGAAAACGCGATTCAGAAAGAGCATTTTGACGATCAGATTTCGATTGAACATATTGACTTCAAATACGAAGATGAGTTAGTACTCCAAGACTTTACCTTGACGATTCCCAAAGGAAAATCGGTTGCTTTGGTTGGGCAGTCTGGTAGTGGAAAAAGTACACTAGCCAATTTACTGACTCGTTTTTGGGATATCAATAAGGGAGCAATCAAAATTGACAATGAAGACATCCGAAAGTTAGATTTACACAGCCTGCGCAACCTGATTGGTTTAGTTACGCAAGACAGTATATTATTTAACGACTCTATCAAAGCTAATATGTTATTGGGCAATGAAGATGCCACCGATGAAGAAATCATCGAAGCATTAAAAGTAGCTAATGCATATGAGTTTGTCAAAGACTTACCTCAAGGCATCGAAACTAATATTGGAGATTCGGGAAGTAAGTTATCAGGTGGACAAAAACAGCGCTTATCCATTGCAAGAGCCGTATTAAAAAACCCTCCTATCATGGTCTTGGATGAGGCTACCTCCGCTTTAGATACGGAAAGCGAAAAGCTCGTTCAAGATGCCTTGGAAAATATGATGAAGAACCGAACTTCTGTGGTGATTGCTCACCGTTTATCTACCATCCAAAATGCCGATCTTATCGTCGTGATGCAAAAAGGAAAAATTGTAGAGCAAGGAACACACGAGGAGTTGATGAAGCAAAATGGAACGTATACGAAATTAGTATCGTTACAATCCTTTGAATAAAAAACCTACCCCCCCCGCTCTTATCTCATTTAATAGCGGGGTTCTTATTTTTATCTCTATTTTTAAGAGATATCTTTTCTACTTTTCGTATCTTGTATTTTTGTGTTTAAAACTTGATATACAAGTCGATTGATTAATTCAATGAAGCTATGGAACTAACACTTTCACCTCAAGTCATTCCGTCTATATTAGACAATGACTTCTATAAATTCACCATGCAACATGCTGTGGTTAAGCAATTCCCTTATGCAAAAGCGGCTTATATTTTCATTAACCGCGGACAACATAAGTATCCACCTGGATTTGCTGAAGCCCTAAGGGCAGCGGTAGATGAAATGGCGAAACTCAAACTGACAAAGCAAGAAAAAGCATTTCTCCAAGTAACTTGTCCCTACTTAGATCCTACCTATTTGGATTTCTTACAAGGCTATCACTTTGATCCTTCAGAGGTGGAAATCACACAAGAGGGAGAAGATTTGGAAGTGGCAATTAAAGGATATTGGTACAGAACAATTCTCTGGGAAGTACCTTTGATGTCCATGATTTGTGAGCTATATTACAAATTAACAGGAGCTGTAAGAGAATCCGACGAGATCATTCGCTTGAAGACAAAGGAAAAAATAGAAAACTATAAAAAGTTAGGGATCACTATTGCTGAATTTGGAACGAGACGCAGACATTCGTATGCGGTTCATCAAGTGGTTGTGGAGACCTTACAACAATACGGAGGCGGTACTTTCATTGGTACGAGTAACGTACACTTAGCAATGAAATATGGCACTAAACCCATTGGTACACATGCCCATGAATGGTTTATGTTTCACGCGGCGAAATACGGCTTTAAGATGGCGAATTCTATGGGGCTTGAACATTGGGTAGATACGTATAGAGGTGATTTAGGAATTGCCTTAACGGACACCTATACCAGCAAAGTTTTCTTTGAATCTTTTGATAAAAAATTCGCAAAACTATTTGATGGAGTGAGACACGACAGTGGAGATGCCATCGAATTTGCCAATCAAACGATTGCGCATTACAAAAAGATGAATATCGATCCACTTTCTAAAACAATCATTTTCTCTGATGGACTAAATCCTGACAAGGTAGATCGCATTGCGACTTACTGCAAAAATCGCATCGGAATGTCGTTTGGAATTGGAACGGATTTCACCAATGATGCGGGATTGCCAGCGTTGAACATTGTCATCAAAATGACACAAGCTTATCCAGAAGGAGGACCATGGACCGATGTAGTCAAGCTTTCAGATGAACCGAAAAAACACACAGGAACACCTGAAATGATTGATTTAGCACAGCGATTACTCGATATTCCAACAACCTAATTCAATTACTTCACTTAGATCGTGAAGATTTTAAAACAAAACATCCTATTATTAGACATAAAAGTCTATTTTTGCAAAAAATTTAATTTTAGAACAAATGGCAACGAACAGAACTTTTACAATGATTAAACCTGACGCAGTAGAAGCAGGTCATATCGGAGGAATCCTTAACATGATTACAGAGGCAGGATTTAAAATTGTTTCTATGAAGTTAACGCAATTAACAGTTAGAGACGCTCAAAAATTCTACGAAGTACACGCTGAAAGACCTTTCTATGGTGAATTAGTTGAATTCATGTCAAGAGGTCCAATCGTAGCGGCTATTTTAGAAAAAGATAACGCTGTTGAAGATTTCAGAAAATTAATTGGAGCTACAAACCCTGCTGATGCAGCGGAAGGTACAATCCGTAAAAAATACGCTAAATCAATTGGAGAAAATGCAGTTCACGGATCCGACAGCGATGAGAATGCTGCGATCGAAGGTGCATTTCACTTTGCTGGTAGAGAGCAATTCTAATTCATTTAGAAATGACATAAAAAAAACCACGAGCGATGCTCGTGGTTTTTTTTATTTGATAATTGTTACCGTATCATCTTTATGCGTTCTATCCCATACTAACTCATCATTATAGAACATTTTTTCTTTCATTGCTTTATACATTTCTCCTTTTGCCTGAACTTCTATTTTATCAATATCTCCATTAGGTAAGAAGATATAGACGAGACTAGTACTATTAGGTCCACTCGTTATAAAATGAGTATATACAAAGCGGATATAATAGCGTTTTTCAGAACCTTTAATTTTATGTATAATATGATTGGATTCCTCATTCGCAAGAGTAATGGGATATCCCTCTTCATTCAGATAAAAAATTCTAATTTGTTTAGTCTCCCATGTGCCATCTAAAGGATCTAATAGATCTTTACCGTCCCTATTCAAGTATTCGATGTTGAAAATCATATCTGTAAAATAACTATCTGCAATGTCGTCGTCGTTGCTTGTCGTACACCCAATTAGAAAAAAGAGACTAAAAAGTAAAAATAAATTCTTCATAATCTTATGGTTTTATTCCAATAAACATTTTCTTCTCATACTGGTAATTTGCATTATTTCCATCATTTCTATGCACTTCTTTGATCTCAAAATCATCATATCTAAACCATCCATTATTATTCGATGCATCATCAGAACCTACTCCACTCCACCCCCAATTCATATGAAAAAGCTTTCCTCCAGGTGTAGACACTATACGCTCATAAGGTGTTCCATAATCATAAACCGTCCTATATATCGTTTCTCTAAAACCATCACATACCCAAACATGTCCTTCACTGTACTTTGTCTTCTTAAACATCCCTAATCCTGTTGTCGTCTTTTTATGCTTGCCAAACATTATTACAGGTCTATTGTTGCGCAATTCTATTGCTAATATATCAGGATTATAATCCGTTGATGAAATTGACTGAGCATAACCATAACCATTTTTAAAAACATTTAGTATATTTCTTGCTTGTGCTTGTGAAATTTCACAATCGTATTCCATTCCTACTGCAGTACCAATATCTCTCATTAATCTAGAAATTTCATAAGCATCTGGTAGATTGGAATCAGAAACTTCATTCGACATGATCTGCCAATTATAAGAGCTAGGAAACTCATGGTATTTCATTACTTGAGCTATTGCAGTAGCTACACAGCCAGCAGGTGCTTTTTTCCATTCTCCTGAACAATTAAATTCTGGTGAAAAATTATTATATCCTTTCCCTTGTCCCCATTGTGTTTGAAGTAAAGGTGCAACTTCTACAAATATAGGATCTGCTGAATATGGAGGATTGTCATCTCCCTCTAAAGGAATATTTCTATTCCATTCTTCCATTACATTAGAAGGTATTTCCATACCTTCTGTATAATTTAACATTTGAATTTTCTCCATCCTATTAATAAACCAATCAGCAAGTCCTACAGGTATATGATCCATATCAAAGATGACATCCAATGCATACCCTAATATGGGTATTTCTTTCCTTGTTCCTGATACCACAATATACCCCTTAGGTAAAAAAGTAACAACGTAAAGGACGATAACATTGTCTTCATCACGTATAACAAGTACCTTATCAATATCCCGATTCTCAAAATCCGGAATAGACTCAGCTTTATTAGATTGACTTGTGTCATGTCCATGTTGAGGAGTTCCTAAAAAAGATAAGGCAACAGATTTAGCCATCTCACTAGAAACAAAATATTCTGTTTCGCTAAATCCCTTCTCTTCTTCCCTTCTATTTTCATCTGACGAACAGGATAAAATAAAAAACACAAATAAAATAAATAGTTTTTCTTTCATATTTAAGTAATTCAATAGATTAATAATCAATTACTTAAAATCAAAAAACATACCGTATTTAACTTTATTTTACACAAAAACAACAAGTTGTAATTTTCATTTGTAAAAACAATTCTTCCTCACAAAATTTACATTCACTTATTTTTTTTCAACCTTTCCTCTCCATTACAAAAACAGCTCTTTGATGGATTGAAGCCGTGTTGATGTTCTTGTTACGAATAATACGATACCTTCTTTTTTAGTTTCACATTAACTTAAATTTTCTAGTATGAAAACAGTACACATCAAACTCTCCTTTCCTATCAACTAGTATCACGCCCGACGGCTAAAGCTTTTTCACTAAGGAGAACAAATAGCCTACATCATGTACTAGTGATGTGGACCTCCGTAGGTTGTTTTACTCTAATCGTTTTCATGATTCCACGAAATGATTATGCAATTCAATTACTATTGACGGCACTAACCCTAGGTTTTACCTTGCGTTTTTATATCACATCAGAAAACTACAGATTAAATAATAATTATGCTAAACCAAAATAAAAGCCCTACTAAAACGTTTTTTAGTAGGGCTTTGCATCTTTATTATTTTCCTCCACTGAGGTGCTATTAAAACAAACTCAAATTCAATTGATTGACAAAATCGTACAGCATATGATAACCGACTACAGAATTTCCGTGCTGATCTAAAGCAGGATTGTAAACACCTATTCCTATTTTATTGGGCACACTAACTGCGATTCCACCACCAACACCCGACTTACTAGGTAATCCAACAGTTCTAGCGTATTCACCACTAAAATCATACATACCTGCAATGAGCATTTGCGCTTGAATCAATCGCGCTAAATCGCGGTTATAATAAGTTTTATCTCCATCAAAACGGGTACAACCATGTGCATAAAAGTACCCTATTTTCGCTAAATCTTCTGCCGTAACTTCGATTGAACACTGTTTGAAGTAGTTGTCTAATTTGTTTTCTTCTCCCTCAATTAAACCATTATTTTTCAACAAATAGAAGATCCCTCGATTGCGATGTCCGGTTTCTTTTTCAGATAAATATACAGCTTCATTGATTTCGATAGCGTCATTTTTAGTAATATAACGCAACATATTTAATATTTTCTGGTAGGCAACATCCCCTTCACCCTCAATAAAAGCCGTAGTTAAAATAGCACCTGCATTCATCATAGGATTCAATGGTTTTCCCGCCGTTTCTAAATTTGCATAGTGATTGAATGCTTTTTCAGTTCCGTAATATCCTATGCGTTCATATAAGGCTTTTTCGCCTTTTTCCTGTACAGCAATCATCAAAGCGATCACTTTAGAAATACTCTGAACCGTAAACTTTGCTTTTACATCTCCTACATTAATGATTTCTCCATTTTCTTTTACCACAGAAAAAGCAACTGCTTCTGGATTGGCTTTTCCCAATTCTGGGATGTAATCAGCTACTTTTCCCTCTTCGTAATATTGGTGATTTTTACTTGCAATTTGTTGCATCATCTCCTTCGTTATTTGCCTATCTAATGCATCTCCAACCTGTTGCGCCATACCCGGGCTTACCTGACCTATTCCTATCAACATAACCAATAGTACTATTTTATGTAATTTTATTCTATTCATCTTCTTCACTGCTTTTACGCTTTTAAATTTTTATTTCGAATCACCTTTCCAGATTCAGTTTCTTCGAATTTTGCTACAAATTGGATTTCTTTGGGCTTTTCGTATTTGGCCAATCCTTCAAAAATATCCGCTGCCAAAGTATAGGGTTGACTTTCAATCACCAGTACAACAATAGTACCGAAATATGCATCGGCTTTCCCTCCTATAAAGAAACGAGCGGCAATCTTTTTTGCCAATTTTTCCTCAATCTGCTCAGGAAACAACTTAACGCCACCGCTGTTGATTACATTATCGTAACGTCCAAGCCATTCAAATCGCTTGTTGTCTATTTGATTTACTAAATCATTCGTAACGATTGGCTTGGGATTCACACTTGGAGCATGGATAACCAAACATCCGCGCTCATCTGTTTGTATACTTGCATGAGGCAATACCTCAAAATAAGGCATTCCGATGCGTTTAGCAGCCATATGGGTAATGGTTTCTGTCATTCCATAAGTTTCGTACACTTTAGTTTGTTTTCGCTGTAATTCTTGCGCTAATACAGGAGATACCTTCGCTCCTCCAATGATTAACGTATCAATTTGATTCAACTCGGCTAAACTGTTTTCTACTTGCATGGGAACCATAGCCACAAAGTTATAATGCTTATTTACTCCTTCTAAAGGGCGGGCAGTAGGCTTACATACCTCTAATTCCCAACCAAATAAAAGAGCGCGAATAAACATGAGCTTTCCCCCGACAAACTGGGCAGACATACACAATAAAGCTGTACTTCCTGCTTGCACGTCAAAAAAAGAAACCGTTGCTTCAGCAGAAGCACGCATCGCCTGTTTTGGCAAATGGATTTCTTTGGGTGGTCCGGTTGTACCAGAAGTGCGTTGAATAATATAATCCTTAGCATCAAACCAATGCAAAATCAACTGGCCCAATTCACATACATAGTCTTCCGAAGAAACTGCCATCTCTTCGGCTTTCTCTACAAGAGAATCAAGCGTGTGTGTTACTCCATTTAATGCAAACTGTGGATGGATATAATTGCGGTCCATAAAACAATACGTTATAACTAGTTAAGCTACTCTTCCAAATAAACGGTTTTTCCAATCCTTCCATTGGTATCGCTTAGCAAATAGAACAAGCAGAATAGGATAAAATATAAATACTTGCCATACAAACTCCCAAACCGATATCTTTTCTTGTGGCGTAGTATTTAAAAAGATAGAATTGGTTTGAAAAACGGTCCAACTAGAAGTCACAAGTAAAGCACCTATTAAGTTATTCGCCGCATGGAAACCCAAAGCTAATTCCAATCCATCGTCCATTAACGTGAGTATACCCAAAAAGAAGCCCGTTCCAATATAGTAAATCATAATTGCACTACCCAAGGTTTCTACTTCGGGATTAGCCATATGCAACAAGCCAAAAATAACAGAGGTTACCAGTAAAGCTACTCCTCTACTTCTTGTGGCTAATCCAACACCTTGCATTAAATAACCGCGAAAAAAATACTCCTCAAAACTCGTTTGAATAGGTATAAAGATCAACGCAATGACAAAGAATCCTATAAAAGCAGCCCAATTAAAACTAAACACAAAATCACTGGGATCGAGGATATAACTAATAGCAAAACTCAAAAGGATTAAAACAGTCTGACAACCAAAAGCAAAGCTAAATCGCTTGAGATCAATTTTTGTACGAGAGGTAGTTAAACTCACTAGAGATTGTTTGTGGACAAACAATACCCACAACAGCAACAAAATCAAAAAGATAGTAAAAGGGATAATCAGCTGAAAAAAAGCCATGTTTTTCCCCATAAGTTGAACTTGGGTGTGAATTAACTCCTTGGTTGATATGGATGAAACTTGGGTCGCTATCCAATTTACAACCATTATCATCAAATAAAAGAAGGTAAACGGAAGATAGAGCAGTAATTGCTTCTTATTTACTTGAGAGACTAGTTGATCGATGTATTTCATTTTTCAAAAAAATTGCTATATTTGAGAACAAACCTTAACACTATGATTACAATTTATCACAATCCTCGTTGTAGCAAATCCAGGGAAAGTATCGCATTTATGGAACAACAAGGCGTAGCCTACAAAATTATAAAATATTTGGATGCAAACCTTGGATATGACGACATTAAAGCGCTTTTGCAAAAACTAAATTTCACTCCAATTGAGTTGGTTCGCACAAAAGATGCGTTTTGGCAAGAGAATTTTGCGAATAAAACACTTTCTGATGAAGATATAATTCAGGCGATGGTGGCTTATCCCCAAATTATTGAGCGCCCTGTCGTGGTTAATGGATCTAAAGCTATTGTAGCTAGACCCACTGAAAAAATACATCAAATTCTTTAATTAACTTTTTTTTAACAAACCAAGTATTAAACCATTGGATGAAATTATAGTCTAATTTATGAAAAGTAAACTAACAGACTATAATGAAAAAACAAACGCCTTCATCAGTTCTCCTGCTGTTGTTCGTCTTTTTAACGACACTAACAGCAGCAGCTCAGAACCGCTCTCAAAGCACCGTCACGGGCACGGTAATAGAGGCTTCAACTAACACGCCTTTAGAATACGCTAGTATTTACGCTCAAAACGAGAGCAACTCCAATATCGTTTCTGGAGCAATGACAGACGCAAAAGGAAACTTCTCTTTTGATGTTCCAGACGGTAACTACTACATCAAAATCGATTTCCTAGGGTTTAAGACCTTAGAACTAAAACATATTGCTATTAAGGGCAACACAAATATAGGAGTTCACAAAGTACAGGATGACACGCAAATGTTGGAGGAAGTCACTGTGATTGCGGAACGCTCTACTGTGGATATTAAGCTAGACAAAAAAATATACAATGTCGGACAAGACATGATTGTCAAAGGGGGGACTGCTGCAGATGTATTGGACAACGTACCATCCGTAGTGGTGGATAGCGAAGGAACAATCAGCTTAAGAGGAAATGAAAATGTAAAAGTTCTAATCGATGGAAAACCAACAGGATTAGCCAATAACATCCAAGAAGCTATGCGCATTTTACCTGCTGAATCTATTGATCGCGTGGAGGTAATTACCAATCCATCTGCTCGATATGAAGCCGAAGGAGGCGCTGGAATTATCAATATTATCTTGCGCAAGGGCAAAGCACAGGGAATTAATGGAAGTATTACGGGAACTGTTGGAGATCCTCGCAACTATGAACTCAATACGATGTTCAACGTCAGAGGAGAAAAATACAATTTTTTTACTTCTTTAGGCTATAGAGATTCGAAATCAGAAGGATACAATTTAAACGACAACCGCTATCTCGATCCTATAACAGGTGAACCTACACAACGCATCTATGAGTATAAAGACAACAATAGAGAAAGACAAGGTTATAATGGTACTTTTGGTTTAGAATGGAATTTAACTCCTTCTATTACGTGGACCAATACGGTAACAGCTAGACGCAACAATGGATCTAACCCCAACAGAGTAAGCTACGATTACTTCGATGCATCGAATGCCTTCTTATACAACAGATACCGCAACGAAGAAAAGAAGAGTACACGCAACAACCTAGATTACACGACTACTTTTGAGAAAAAATTCGATAAAGAAGGGCATGTACTAACCATTGAAGGATCCATCTCTCAAGATAAAGACAACGAAGATGCGACGATAGACGACATCAATGACTTTTTAGATCAAACGTCATTCGAACGCACTTTTAATAAAGAAAAAGAAAAAAGTGGATTAGCCAAATTAGATTACACCCTACCTATAGGTGAGCATGGAAATTTTGAAGCTGGTTATTTGGGTACGTTCAAAGACAATACAACAGATTTTAGTCTGCAGCGTTTACAAAACAACCATTGGAATACGGACAACCGCTTATCCAATAGCTTAGAATACAAAGAAACTATTCACGCGCTTTATGCTCAATATGGAAATCGCATCACCTCTCAATTGAGTTTTATGGTAGGCTTGCGTTGGGAAGATTCTTCTATTGATGTCAATCAATTAGCTTCTCAAAGCTACAACAAGAAAAAGTACAACGATTTCTTTCCTAGTGCTTTCTTAAACTATGAACTCAACGAGAGCACCAGTACAAGTATTAGCTATAGTAGACGTGTAAATAGACCGCGTGGTTTCTTCTTGAATCCATTCTCTAACTACACGAGTAACATCAACTTTTTTCAAGGAAATCCAGACTTAGATCCGGCGAAAACTCATGCCATCGACTTGGGCTTTATGAAACGTTGGACTGGCTTTACCTTAAATGCTTCTGCTTACTACAACAAAACAGAAGACACCTTCCAATTTGTACGTAGAATTGCAGGAGAAACAGAAGATGGAACACCTATTTCTGTCAGTTCACCGATTAACTTAGCTACAGAACACCGCTATGGATTGGATATTACCCTCAACTACTCGCCTTTTAAATGGTGGAGATTGAATGGTAACTTCAACTTCTATCGAACAGAAACAAGAGGAGATTATACGTTTACGCATCTAGATGGTACGCTAGAAACACAAAACTTTGATCAAAATGCTTATGCTTGGTTTACCCGTTTATCGTCTAAAATTACCTTACCGTACAAAATTGACTGGCAGTTAAATGGAATGTATCGCGCGCCGTATAATACAGCACAAGGGAAAGTATTGGGTAACTTATCTGGAAATATAGCTTTGAGTAAAGATATCTTAAAAGACAAAGGAACCCTTACGTTTAATATTAGCGATATCTTCAATTCAAGAAAAAGAGAACAAGATTTAGTGCTACCTCAATCACTTTCACACAGTGAAATGCAATGGAGAGGAAGACAAATTAATCTTTCGTTTACTTACCGCTTTAATCAACCTAAAGTAGATAAAAGAAATATGAAACCAGGAGGTCCCGAAGGCGCCGCTGGTGGTGATATGGAAGGCATGGAAATGTTATAAAAAAAGCTGAGCAGTGCTCAGCTTTTTTTGTATATTGATTGCTGGTTGTTGCTAGTTGAACACGGCAATTTTCTCTCTAACTAAAAGCTATTCAATAATATTCAATTGATACAACATAAATACATTGAGTTGTTCATTTAATTCATTAGTGGCTTGATTAAAGGAATAATCTCCTGGATTTTGTTCTAAATACTTCGTTCTTAATTCATTTAACTTTTGAGAGAAGAAAAAATCTTTAAATCCTGTTGTTGATTTACTCCCCTTCATGGTCAACCATTTCTCGAACTCTTTAAGGTGATCGTCAATTTCTTTTCGATAGGCTTCGTCTTTTACTTCTTTGTCTTTGGTCAAGGTTATGGTCGCTTTAGGCAAAGCTGCATAAGGCTGTTTGTCTAGCAAAAAAGCAATTTTATCCTCGCTAACCTCGTGTACAAAATCAAGAAAATCTTGCTCTCGGTATATCTTATAAACGGTTTCTTGAAATCGTCCTGCTTGATAATTGGGATCATCGAGTAATTGACGATTTCTTCTCGTTACAATAGGACTTGATAAATCTACTTGATTAGGCATAGGCTCGTCAATGTTGTACTTCCAATTGAAATCGGTTTTACTAATAAATACTTTATTCGATACTTGAAAAGGTACAAATAAAGTCATTAGTGTATCATTTACTACAAAGCGAAGGGAATCACTTTGCGTACGCATTGCCCATTCTACAAACTCGTCAGTTGATCGCGCATCATTTTTATCTATGTACAATCGCTTGTAGAATACATAATTGCTTTGGGTTGGGTTGATAATTGCTTGTGACTTGTTTACGCGGCCTCCATTGTGAAAATTCAACGTCTGATCGTTGTACTTCAATTGGTGTTTTCCAAAGTCTAAATCAACTGCAATTTTGGTTTGTGGAGGAATCTCATACATCTGCTCATCGATGTAAACTGAAATGGTTTCATTTGTGGGATTATCCATCCAATAGGAAGCTGTACCCGAATCACAAGAACTTACTAATCCACTAAGAATTAATAAACTAATTTGAATAATCTTTTTCATTTTTTGTTTTTTTAGCAAGTACAAAGATAGTTCATTTCAGGAAGATGGTGAAAAGTGTTAGTGGGAAGGTAGGAATTGAAAGTGTTTGAT
This sequence comes from Myroides sp. C6-3, assembly GCF_050522425.1. Classification (NCBI taxonomy): domain Bacteria; kingdom Pseudomonadati; phylum Bacteroidota; class Flavobacteriia; order Flavobacteriales; family Flavobacteriaceae; genus Myroides; species Myroides sp. C6-3. The sequence continues at coordinate 58,635 of NZ_JBMVQP010000022.1, forward strand.
GAGGATTTTTCGTTTCTTGTGTTCTTTCCATAAAAAAAGCTCTTCTCAAATGAGAAGAGCTTTTTTTATGGATTAGTTTGTATCCTTCTTGTTATTTTCTTAAAATTTTCACGTCTTCGCCTTCGCTATTTGCGTTCATTTCTGGTGCATACACGCTTTGAAGCGTAGTAATTCCATTAGAGAAATAACCCGCGTTATTAGCGCGAACGTCATATTCAAACACATAGGTTCCTTTACGAAGGTGTGTGATGAAAAAGTTTGTTGCTGCATCACGCGTTTCTTCGTAATAACCAAATTCCCCTTTTCTCTTATAACCAGAATGCACGTTCATTGGTTCAAATCCACTTGCACGCATGTCTTTTACGTGTACATAATCCATATCGCGATCAACCGTAATCTCCAAGCGAACGGTAACAACATCTCCAACTTTAATTGGTGTTTCGTTGGTAATCTCGCGCAATACTTGTCCTTTGTCTGTATTCGCTTTAATCATTAACTGTTTGTCGAATACAATACCGGTTCCTGATTTTGACACCTTTGACAAGTCTTCAAAATACTGCCAATACATGGCTCCATAAGCAACTCCCGCAGATTTCTTGTCTAATTCTACGATGCCCATTTTATCTTGGATGGCTGATCCCTCCCACACTTTTTTGTAGTATCCAGCATTGCGTTGTTCAGAAGCGTCAAAAGCAACAGGATATCCTCCTACCTTCACCTCAACTCCTTGCTCTGTATTCATCCAATTTTTACCTAAATACAATAAGGCATATACCGCACGTGTTGTAGCTTTTGTAGATCTCCAAGCTACGGTTTGCTTGTTTTTCAACAACCACACCTTCATATCTTCAATGGCATTGGCATATTTGACAGGATCTACTTCATGTGCTGCTTCAATCAACATCACTTGCGTTTCGATTGGTGAATTAAACCACAACCACCCTGCAGCATTTTCTTTCCAATACATCCCCATTTCATCGCTACGCACTGCTGTTTCCATGATTGTTTTTACTGTATTATTCGCTGCTTTAGCATCTCCAAATCGCTGTAAAACAATTGCTTTCATCGCAGTTGTATAAAGGTTATCTCCTGCCTTTTGATTGGCTAATTCTCTGCGGTAATATCCAATCATTTTAGCGTATTTCTCTTGAATTTTCACCTCATCTTTAAACAAACTACGCACATATAAATAATGCATATCTAATGCGGGTAAATTCGAGTCGTTCTTCTTTTTCTGATACGTTGCATAATGCTGTTCATCCAAATAAGCCAAAGCTTTTTTCACCAATTCATTCGCTGAAGCATCGAGTGTCCCTGCCTGTTTCATCTGTCCGAATCCCTCCACAATCGCTTGGGTAATATATACATTGGATTGATCTCCACTAAACCAAGGGAATCCTCCGTCTGTATTTTGTTGATTCGTCAGGCGCTCCAATTCAACAGTCAGCTCGCTCTTCATTTTGTTTAGATCAAATAGAACAGCTAAACGCTTCATTTGTTCTGTTTCATCTGCTGCTTGACGTACCCATGGTGTTTCTTCCACTAGTACTTGTTTAAGCTCTTCATTTTGCTCTAACTTAGATTGAATAGCTCCTTGTTTTGACCAATAATCAAAGACTGATTGAATACGAGGGTTGCTGTTTAACAATTGTGTTGCAATTGTATTGGCAAATACTTTACTAAAGGTTTGTTCTGTTCCTTTGTATGGGTATTCCTTCAAATAAGGCAACGCTAAAATAGCGGTCCACATTGGATTTGCTGTTACTTCTAACGTCAACTTATAATTTTCACGCGTTGCAGCAGCTGGTTGCTCTAACGCATCAAAAGTAAAAATCTTATTTTGTCCTTCCTTGATGTACAAGGGCATTGTTTCCGTTACTAACGTTCGATTAGTCAATACAGGAATAGCGGCTTCTTCTCCATCGCTAAAAGTTCCCGCTTTTGCAATAACGCGGTAACCAAGCGCTACCATGTCTTTAGGCACATTAATAGTCCATGCAGCTTCTGTATTGGCTTTAGCTTCTACGTTAAAGCTTTGTTTAGCCAAGCTATTCACTTCAAACACGGTCGTAATTGGTGCAGACGTTAGCGCATCAAAGAACTGGATTTCCACTTCTCCACTTAAGGCTTTGTCATTGAGGTTCACAATTTTTGTCGAAACGATAATCTGATCCTCTTCTCGTACAAAACGCGGCATATTAGGCTGTACCATCAATTCTTTTTGAGTGCGAACCAGCTGCTCAATCGAACTACTCTGTAAGTTCTTTGTATGAGCAAAAGCCATGAACTTCCATTGCGTTAACGCTTCTGGTGTAGTAAAAGAGAAACTCACATTTCCTTTTTCATCCGTTTGTAACATTGGATAGAAGAAAGCTGTTTCTTTCAGATTTTGTCTGATTTGAACTTTACCCGAACTTTTTTCTTCTCTTAGAGGTGGCGCAGGAGCTGCTACATCTTCTGATATTCCTTGTCCTTCTGCTTCAACAAAAACTCTGTTTGCACTTGCATCCATCATCTCTTCTTGTTTAGCTAGACTAGATGGTGCTTCAAGATTTGCCGTTTTTCTAGTGGTAGAATAGAGGTAATATCCTCTTGCTCCACTGCTAAACCCAAACAAGTTCAATTTAATTGGTGTACTGTAAGAAACTAAGCTTGGATATAGCGAATTGCTTAAAATATTTTGAGCGTAGCTCTTTTTACTCAAATTATACGTTCCAAAATCAGAATCGTGTCCATAGTTAAAGAAGTAATCAAAACTCGTTTGGAAAGAGGTATTACTTCTAAATTGATCTAGAGAGGCGTCGTACATTCCTGCCACGACCTCTGCTGCAAATTTGTCTTTCGTTTTTCCAGATACTTTTAAACGCCAAGTTTCTTCTTGCCCTGGGGTTAATTTATCTCTAAACGTCGCAAGCTCCAGTTTCAAGTCCTCTTGACTAGAATCCAAAACCAATTGAGCCGATTTTTGGGTAGCGAAGTTGTGTTTAATCGCAGTAAAGCTCACACGTACATCGCCCATTTCACCAGTCATTGGATATTCAAAATAACTCGCCTTGCGGTTTACTTCCAGCGTTTTCTTTTGCTTTAAGTGCCCATTTACAAAAATAGAAGCAATTACGGTTGTTTGATTTTCACCACTTTGCAATCTAATTTTCGCTACTTCTCCCGTTTTGTATTTTTCTTTATCCGCTTTAATCGATAACAATTGATAGATTAAGCCTGGTTCTTCTTTGGTATTGTCATAGTAGAAATACTGTTCTACTTCTGTTTTCTCTCCCTTTTCCCATATAAATCCTTTGAGTAAATAGAAGCCAGAAGCCAATACTTTCGCATTAGGGAAAGCCACTTCATTTTCTGTAGCGGTATCAAATGCTTTCGTAAAGACCACTTTACCTTGCTTCCATTTGGTGTGATCGATCTCATCTCCATAGGCAACATAAGGAAACTTGCTTACGAACTCGTCATAGGTATACAATTCGTAATCTTCTTTGGTATAGTTATCATAAGGCAGTAGCATTCTTCTTGCGTACGGTGCTTCTAGTGTAATAATACTCAATTCGCCTTTTGCAGCGAATGTCGCTCCGTTGAGGGTATTGGTTTTCACTTTGATTGCTTCTAACTCTTTCGTAGAAACCATTTCATTCGTGCTAATTGGCAATTGTAAGCTGATGTTTTTATCCCCTACATAAATGGTTTGTGCACTGCTATGTGTTTCTCCATTGATATCCACTACATCTGCATATACGACATAAGCATGTACACGTAAATCATCTGCTTTATACGCTTTGCGTTCGGGAACTGCTGTAAACGCAATGGTAAATTTCCCTTCTGCATCTGTTTCCACTTCTCCTTGTGCAAGAGTAATCTCTTGTGCCTGACGTGGCCAGCCATAATGTCCTCTTACATCGTAACGGAATCCCGATTGACGAACTACGCGATAACTCACTTTACTTTGAGAAACGCTCGCTCCGGTATAGTCAATAGCCTGTCCCTTTGCCTCTACTTTATCATCGAAGTAATATACTCCTGTAGGCGTATCTAGAGTTACTTCAAACTTAGGACGTTTGTATTCTTCAACGGAAATTGACGTATATTCTTCGATATTTGTATCTTTTAAAAGTACCTCAAAATTCATATTTCCCAACAATCCTGCTGTTGGTAAAACGAACTCCCCCTGTACAGATCCAAATTCGTTGGTTTTCAAAGCCAAACTTCCCACTTCTTGTTGGGTTTGTTGGTTTATCAATTTAACAGTAACCATTTGGTTTGCGCCTACTTGTCTTGTTTTTCCTTTTTGACGGAAGACAATCGACTTAAAGTGTACCACTTGTCCTGGGCGATAGATGGCGCGATCGGTTAGCACTTTGGCGTTCCAATTTGCATTTTCTATACCTTCTTCTGTTTCTTTATTTTTAGGATAAGCATAGGTTGAATAGTAAACTGATTCTCCTTTTACCCCATAATATAAGTTGGCGTATTCTTTAATAAAATCAGCAGTAAACTCTCCATTTACATCTGTATTGACCATCGTTTCCCAATACGCTTTACTCAGTTCTTTTTTAGGTCCATTAGCTAAAAATACCGCTTGATTGGCTTTGGGTTGCCCTGTTTTTCTATCGTATAATCGAAATTTGTTCCCATTGGTTAAAAAGGCGTTCGACGTACTATTAATAAGCGCCATACTTACCACGTCTTGCTCCTCTGTCAGGTAGTCAAAATCGCGATTGGCCAACAAAACAACATAACGTCCTGGAGGAAGTGGTTTTAACTCTACGTGCGTTGTATGCGCTTTATAATCCGTAAAAGGCTTTAATTCAATTGTATACTCCATTACTTTTTCGTAATCCGAAGCAATTTTCTTATAGCCTGCTAATGTACTTGGTTGATTGATAGCGAAGGTTTTATCATCTCCTTCAAATTTTAAAATTTTAAAATGTAGGGTATTAAAATTTTTGTGTGTTACCGTCAATATCGAACTAGTTTCTGGTAATTCGTATGCGTTGTAGCTGATATCCAAAGCAGGTGCTTCCACTACTTTTTTGATTTGCATCAAACGCTGTGCAGTTTCTGTTCCAGGAAACTTCTCCACTGTTTGTTCGATAAACGCAAGTAAGGTTGCCCCAGCTGTTTCACTTGTTTCTTTTTCTTGTCCATCGCGATACGTATAGTACATAAACTGAGCGACTGCCTCGTGTACTAAAACAGATTTGGGATGTTGCTTCAGCAGTTCTTGATATACTTTATTGCGCGCTACAAGATCTTTCTGATCATCCACTTGATTTAGCGCAAAGATTTGCACATAAGCAGCTAATTCCCCTTGTCCTTTTTTAGTTAATTCCTGGATAATTTGCTGCATCAAGTCTTTTGCTTGATTCTTTTTCAGTTGTCTTTGTTCTTCAGAAGCGCGATAGTTAAATCCGCTGTTTAAAAACAAGGCATAATCAATGCGCAAGGCGTCGTAAACGGCAAACTTAGAAAAATCTAAATTGTAGAGTTCTGCTGATTGAAAGACATCATTCCATCCGCCTACTGTTGCTGTACTTTGTTTCTTGGCTGTTTCTAGGGCTAGTTCCCAATAGGTTGTGGTTTCTCTTTCGAAATCTTCTTTCGTCCAAAAGCGAAGGTCTTTGCTTTTTTGCTGCTCTATTGTTGTTCTATCGCTAATTCTATAAGCATTTTCCTCGTAGTACAATTGGTATAAATTTGCAATATAGGCCTGAAGAATTGCCTTATACTCACCTGAAGCAGCTTGTAACTCACCTTCAAAGGTTTGTAAAACGGAGTTGATATCGTATTCTTTCTCTTCCTTGGTGGTTATATTGATTCTCGCCTCATAAAACATTCCTTTTAAAAGACTGGCATAGGCTTTTGATTGACGGGAAAGTGCAATGACTTCCTGTACTTCCGGAAGCATACTTTGCACTTCCTGTTCTGCTTCTTTGTTTTCGATACTTTTCCAAAGCTCTTGTATCTTTTTATTAGGCTGTTGTGCAAAACCTAATATTGGAGCAAGTATCATTAAATACATATTTAATTTTTTCATAAGAAATAATAAATTGGGTGCATAAATATATAACTATTCGCAATGATACAAGCCATTACCTCTCTAAAAAACACTTGATTACAAAAAAATAAATAAATTTTTTAATTTTTTGTACTTACTTCAAGTAAACTAAAATTTTTATTCCGTCAATTTGTCTTTTTCTATTTGCGAGTTTATTCTTCTTTCAAAAAAAAGAGCGCCCTTTTTGGGGCGCTCTTTTGTTATGGCAAAATTACTCACTTAAATTATCTTTTTGTTTCTACTTTTTTTAATCGAGAATAGTAAGTGGACCTCCTTCAACACCACTATCGACTACCGATAACGAGGAGTTGTGCTATTCTTAGTATACGTTTTAAAGAAAAGAACATCTAAGAGCTGTTTGCAAATTGCCCTTAGTGTCTATGGAATAAGCGAAACAGTATACAATTTCGCTATTTTTTTATCCTGTTTATTACTTTCGATTTGTTTTAGAAAAGTCTCCCGATTAACTTTTAAATCATATAAACTTTGAAGCCAATCCTCTACCTTTCCATACTTCCATTCTACATACTTTTTATCATATGTAGAAACCAAATAACCTAATCTTGTAAATGTCTTATCAAATAAATCTTCATCATTAAGATATAAAGCAACTAAAAGTTGGGCTTCCAAAAGTTTTAGTTGTCCAACAGGACTAGCTATTACAATCCCTTCTGAAAATTGCTTTTCAATAACAATCATTAATTGGTCTTTGGAAACGCTTTTACACATTAAAATAGAAGCTTGTTCAGTAGTACAGGTTAAAGCTTCTTGAAAAAGTGTTACATGTTCAGTATAAGGAATATCAAACTGTAAACCTTTGTAATTATATATTCCTTGCATGAAGACAGGCTCATCAAGACATTGTTTAATGTCCGATTTCCATAAAGGAAAACAAACAAAAAGAGGTCGGTACTCTTCTACTCCAGGAAGTTTTAATAATTCTATACCCAACAAAAAAGGCCCACAAACTTTAAATAGTTTATTTACAGAATAAACAGGTAAGTCTACAAGATTATCAGACCAAGCATTTATGATTTCTTTTTTTATTTCTCTTTTTTGTTTCATGGTTTTATAATTTGAGTAGGTAATCCAAAATTTCTTTGGTATTTTAGTAATTGAGGTGTCATATTTAATTGGGCAGGTGTCATATTTGGATATCCAAATTTCCAATCATAAATTATCCCTCCAGATTTATCAAGTACATCTAAAAATCCACGATTTCCAGGACCGTTATTAAATGATACTTTGAATTCCATTCCACGATAGCCATACATATTTTGATAACGTTTTAACAAGCCTGTTGCATACGTGTGTTTCGCAGTACCAGCAAATCTACCAACACCTCCAATTGCTGCTTCAGCTTTTATAGCTGCACTTTGAACTAACTGAACATTTGAAAGCCCTGATGCACTTCCACCAACAGTAATTTCATCTAAAACCGTGTTGGGAATAGTAAGTGATCCTCCTTCAACACCACCATCGACTACCGATAACGAGGAGTTGTGCTATTCTTAGTATACGTTTTAAAGAAAAGAACATCTAAGAGCTGTTTGCAAATTGCCCTTAGTGTCTATGGAATAAGCGAAACAGTATACAATTTCGCTATTTTTTTATCCTGTTTATTACTTTCAATTTGTTTTAGAAAACTTTTGCGATTGGAATAATTTGATTTCAAACCTTCAAACCAAATTTCAAATTTACCAAACCAAATTTCAAATATTTGCATCTCCCAATTTTTACTTGCATTCAAAATTTGATTTAATGTATTTTCAATTTGAATTTGATTTCCTAAATACAAAAATGCATAAAACCTCAATTCTAATAATGATGCTATTTGACCGACATGCAATCCACCACTAAATCTATTAAAATAATCATCTAGTAAATCCTCAAATGATTTTAAACAGATATTTCCTTTCAATGAAATTTTAAGACTTTCTGCAACTGTTCTTTGAGCTTCTTTATATTTTCCTTCATTGTCTATATAAGGTAGATTAATTTGTAGTCCCTTATCGTTAAAAAACTCAATGTGGACTTGCTAACTTAGCCTGGACATAGAGTTAAGCATAAAGACTTATCTTTGAATTATGAAAAGAATTAGAAAGAC
>NZ_JBMVQP010000023.1:0-60974 GCF_050522425.1 Myroides sp. C6-3
CCAAGGAGTACAATATGCAAACTACAAATTTGCCAACTACCTGAAGTCATTTAAGGTTGTTAGAAGTATGAGTAGAATTGCGAAGCATATCACGAATACCAAAATAAATACTAAACAATGAGTAAAAGCAAATTGTTGGGATAATGCCGTAGCGGAAAGCTTCTTTAAATCCTTAAAAGTGGAGATGGTTTATGGAAATTTACAACTAAGTACAAAGAAAATGGAGTCTAAAGTCTTTGAATATATCGAAATGTGGTATAATAAAAGACGCAGACACTCCTACTTAAACTACCAGACAATCAACGAATTTAATCAAATAATAAATAGTAATAAAGCTGCTTAACTAATTGTCCAGATTTCGTTTGGATATCCAATGCTGTTATCTTTCGATTACTAAATCCACCTATTTTACAAAGTAAAATCCATAGTGATTTTATATTAATAAATCACTCACTACTTAACACTAAAATGTCAAGTATTACTATAAAAGTCACAAATTAGATTCAGCTAGTTTATGGAGTTTCTTTGTGCGCACAACCATATTTGAATAGGTAGATGGGCTGTTGCTTTGTACTGATGTATCTAAAGAAGTAAGTAATGAGGTCATTACACGCAGTAGTATATAATTAGAGCTAAAAGTAGTTATTTAAGTATCTATTATGCTAGGTACAAGTATAGCTGTTCAACTGAATATGTAAAGTATTACATAGAAAAGTATATAGCTAAATACGTAATTAAACACTTAACTAAGTAAATAACTAAAGATATAGATGATCAAAGACTTACCGATATACTAAATTATACACTTTATTTGTTCTGTTTAGGAGTCGATGTAGAAGATATATCGAAATATTTTATTAAAGATTTGGAGATATTTCAATAAAGTATAGGATGTTTCTATCTACGTATGAAAAGGGGGGGGGGGAGCTCAAAGGGAAGAAAATTTGGATAGACACAGCTAGTGCTATATTCCCAAGTAGTTTAGTCTATGGAATTCAGTAATACCCATAGTGTCTTCATGAGATAACTCTATCTTCTTTGTTGAATAATTGAATTATATTACTAGGATTAAACAAATCATTATCATTTAAATTCGATATTACATAATCACTTATAATATCTTGTAATTGGTCATAGTGTTTTATATTATTATTTAAAAAATATTCTATAGTATCTTTATTAGTGATATAAAGTTTGTATAAAGATGTAATAGAGTGATTAATATTTGTAACATCTTTTAATAATTTAGGTCGTATAACTTCTAGATTATATTTTGATAATTGGTAATGATCTTTACATAATGCAACAACATCTTGCCATAAATAGTAATTACTTTTAATTAATGTTAAATTATTCACTAAAAATAAAATAGTCTTAATAAGAATATTATAGAATTCAAAATAATTCAGGCCTCTTAAATAATCATTACCTATATAAGAAAGTATTGCAATTTCTTTTTTTAGTTCATTAGAATTATTACTTATATTGTTTTCTTCAATTGTTTTTTTATCTAATTTAGAGAATGTGTTATTTATTATAAAATCAATATTGTCACTTAAGTTATTGAATAAAGATGTTATTATTTTTGAAAGATAAAAATCAATTTCTTCATGCTTTTTATCCCAAATCATATCTTTGGTACAATTTGAGTAATGTCTATCTCTTTCGCTTTTAAATGAAGACAATGTTTTAAGAAAGCTTTGAATGTTATGTAATAATTTGTTATCATGTTCATTTGTTTTGAAATTATATGATAGACTATATTTCACTCTATGTGAGTAATAAAAACTATTGTCCCTACCTACATTTACTGTGCAATCACTAGATTCTTCTGTTATTTTTTTTACTTTAACTATTCTAACTTTATTTGATAAAGTAGGTTTCTTAATTAACAACTCTTTAAAACTCTTTAAGTGTTTCAACTCTATATTTGTATAATGTTCTTTCAAAATATTAAGTATAGAATTAATATGATTATAGAAAAAGCTATTTAGCTCTTTAACATTATAATTGTATTCGTTGAAAGGGATATTATGGTCAGAAGACCAACATATTTGCTCCTTAAAAGCATAGGTATTTAAATTATTTGAAAAATAAACTATTAAGGTATAATCTATTTTGTAAATGCTTATTTTAAGATAGTTAGGTTTTAAACCTACCTTGAAATCTAAATACGAAATATTTAATGTATCATTAATGTTATTTGGAACTTTTGTAAAAAAAAGATCTTGTAACTTGTGGAAATTTGTATAATCGTTTTTTGATTCATTATTGAAATGTCTGTTGTTCATAATATTGTTTTTGCCCAAAGCTATTATTTAAAACTCGAATTTTGTTATTTCTTTTTTCTTTTTCATCAATTCCTTTATATACATCGTTTGATGTAAATTTTTCCTAAGTACACGACAAAAACCTAAAGCAATTGATATTTAAAGGGTTGTGTTCATTTTTAGAAAGCAATAATCTTGATAGATAGTCAAGTCCAAGTTTAAAAACACTAATAATCCTATTACCATGATTCTTGATTGTGATAGGTTTAATAGCGTCAATATAGTTTCCAATCTTATAGCACCATACAAAAGCAATCATCACTAACATGACTAGTTTTTCAAGCCTATCTATTTTTTGTAAGTGTGTATCTTCTATATTAAATCCGCTAGACTTGAAGACATACAAGGAGTTATTATCCACAACGAAATGACGTTTAAATCATCGAGATGTGTCTTTGTCCTTACAAATTGAAAATTTTCCAGTATCAAAGACCAATCGTTTTTCTCCCGAAGGTCGCAAAATGGGAAAGACGATAAAAAAAACAAAGAAGATAGAATTTAGAGTTACCCTTACAGAAGCTCTAATCATAAAAAACAAAGCAGAAAAAGTTGGTTGTAGTGTTTCAGAATACATACGAAGTACCGCTCTTGATTATTCTTTAGCGTATAAATTAACTCCTGAAGAGATAGAAGTTTACAAATTACTGAATAAATACGCTGATAATTTTAGGCGAATAAGCAACCTATTTAAGCTTGGCGATACAACAGGAGTTAAACAGCACACTATTGAAACAGCTAATCTAATTCGAACTCACTTACAAAAACTACTGTAATTATGATAGCTAAAGCAAAATCTTGTGTTGGTGGCACAGCGTTATTCAATTACGTGATAGATTCCAGAAAAGGATATGAACTATTGAGAAATAATCTTTCGGGGGAAACTTCGAAAGATATGTTTCAAACGATGCAGATATTGCAAAACCAAAACAGCAGATGTAAAAATAATACCATATCAGCAGTTATATCTCCTACCATTGCAGATAGTCAAAAGATGAACGATAGAGATTTACGTGTATTAGCGGTTGAATTTTTACTTGGTTTACAAATCGATCCTACCAAAGCTCAATATATTGCATTTGTTCATACAGAAAAAGAGCACAAGCATATTCACATCATCGCCAATCGCATAGATGAAAATGGAAAAGCTTTAAAAGATAATTATATTGGTTTTGAAGCTCAAAGAGTAGCTCATGAAATAGCTCTTAAATACGGATGGACTTCTATAAGACAAGAAAATGAGAACAAGAAGCAAAGAGCCGACAACACTAACTTAATAACTAAAAACGCTATTAAATCAGCTCACAGGGAAGTTTTAGGACAGAAACCTAAAGATTTACAACAATACATTCGCTTAATGCTAGAAAAACAGATTGAGGTTAAGCCTACGATTAACAAACAGGGAAATATACAAGGGTATCGATTTATTCATTTACCAACAGGTACAAACCTAAAAGCAAGTGAAATTGACCGAAACATGAAACTCAATGACTTATTTAAAAATACAGTAATTAAAGAGCCTAAAGATGAAGTAAACAAACTCTTTACCAATCAAGAGTCATCTGAACCACAAATGCAGAATTGGAAAACAGATACATCTATTTTATTTAGTATGCTATCTGCTTTTCAGTTTGGCGGTAACGATGAAGATGATGAACAGAAAAAACGCAAACGAAGAACTTTAAAAAGATAAATTATGGCAAAGAACCAACCAAAACTCACGGATATGACCGAAATATTACTTCAGCAAGTCATACAATTAGAGCAAACAATAAAACAAAACGAAAAAGCTCATTTAGATACTATCAAGGAATTGAGCAATATTAAAGTAACAGTAAATGTTGCTGAACTTCGACAGATAGAAAAAGAACAACGTCAACGTTTACAGAATGACTTTAATGAGTTTCATCGAGAGATAACAAAAAACAATGAAGAGCTTTTAAAGGTTCATAAGGCTGTTAGCTCTAAAAGATTGTTGTACTTGATTGTATTAAACATCTTCTTAATTTTAACAACAGGGGTTTCTATGTATGTAGCGGTTAAGAATACTATTGATAAATCGGAGTACCAGATACTAGTTAATGAGAAAGACGAATTAATCAATCAATTAGAAAATGTAAATCAGTTTTTTATCGAAAATCCTAAGACAGCAAAGTTTTTCAAAGAGTGGAGTCAAAAACAATAATTCGAAAGTATTTATCAAAGTTATTTCCGTAAGATTTTTAGAGCTGGGAGGGTTCGAAATTTCATGGAAATAACTTTGTTGCAATATTTTATGCTATTTTAAAAGAATTGCTAACGGTTAGGGTATTGCCGAAGTGGCGGATTATTAGCACTAAAGTTCAATAGTAGCACTTCAGTTGAACCTTGCACAAATGTTTCATAGAAGCACTTCTGCCGCCATTTTGGCAATACCGTGTTAACTGCTGGCTATCTTCTTAAGCTCATTTATATTTTAGTCTTTAAGAAATTTTTATTTTTTTAGCATTGACTTTTCTTCGTGCGATGGGAAAGCAAGCTCTTTTGCAATTTTGGCGTTGTGCGGTGGCGTTGTGCGAAACGAAGTTCACGAACTCCAAAATCAAATTTTAAAAACGTGAGTAATTGCAAATGTGCTTGCTTGTGCCTAGGCTTAATCATTTTTTTTAGTAATAATATTTTCAAACTTTGGTAATTCAGAAATAGCAAAGAAATCTCTAGTGATGCTCTCCAATAAATCATCTGTTTTAATATCTTCTTGTAAAAAATCTTCAATTTCGGAGTACTCGGCTTCAAAAGTGTTTATAATTCTATCATCATTTACAGAAAGTCGATGTCTGATGTTTTTAAAGAATTTTACTTCTGCATACTCAACTTCTTCATCTGCATAAATGGTAGCCAAAGCAAATTTAAGAAGTGTTAATTCTTCCATTTCTGAAAACTTTTCTGCTTTTAATTTATCAAGGTATTCTTGAATAAATGTCTTACCGTTTGCATTGATTTCAGTTACCAAAGTGTTAATCGTTTCTTTGAAGTTGAAGTCATTAAAAAGTTCCGATTTTTCACACAAAGTTTCGATAGCAGACACTTCTCTTTGATCAATATTTCCATCAGAAGCCATACAGCAAAATGCTGTTTTTAGTAATAACTGTTCAAAATTTAATATTTCCATATTTTTATGTTTTAAAACCAATTCGTGGTCGGTTATTGTTTTCTGAATTGTTTTCTCCATCCATTCTTGCTTTAATTTGCAGATATTCTTGTAATTGTTCTTTGGAAAGTGATGGTTTTTTACCTCCTATTATTTCAAGAATAATTGCTTCGCTTATCCTTGATTTTTCTTTTAAAGCCTTTCTTGCTGCTTCGTCTGCAATGAATTTAATATCACTCGAAACAAAGTTTTCTGTTGCTTTTGCGATTGTATCATAATTTATTCCAATTTCAGCTGGTCGTTTCTTTAGATACAATTCAAACATTAATTTTCTCGCCTCATAATCAGGTGGTGGCAAATAAATGTGTTTATCCAAACGACCCGAACGCAAAATAGCTGGATCTATGGCATTGGGTCTGTTGGTTGCTCCGATAATAAAAATTCCATCATCGCCACAGTTATTCATTTGTGCTAAAAATTCATTTACAGCACTAGTATTCATATGGCTGATGTTGGAAGTATCTCTATTAGGTACTAAAGCATCTAATTCATCAATAAAAATGATACTTGGAGCATTTTCTCTGGCTTCATCAAAGAGGTTTTTGATGTTTTCTTGGGATGCATTAACCCATTTACTTTGAATGTCTGAAGGCTTGATTTGATAAAAATTAAAACCAATTTCCTCTGCCATTTTTTCGGCAAAGTATGTTTTACCACATCCCGGTGGACCATACAGTAACATTCCGTTTGGAATGGTCAAGCCATATTCAGCATATCTTTCCTTGTCATTCAAGGCATCAATTACATCTAGTTGAATAGTATCTTTCAGTTCTTGCATCCCTGCAATTGCCGAGAAACCTTGTCCATTTTTTGTGAGTTTTGGAGCAACTTTTTTTTCTTTTTGTTCAAGAACTGAAAGCTCAATTTCTAATTCTCCATTCAAAGCCTGAATAAATTCTTTTGCCGATTTAAAACGATTTTCAGTTTTTGGCTGTAATGCTTTTGATATAATCGCTTTTGTTTGTTCATCAGTCGTTTCGGAAAAGTTTAACGGTTTTCTTCTTTCCTCTAAAACAACTTCTTCTAACTGAATTTTATCAGCTTTGTATTTTGAAATTTCCACAAAATAGGGTGGTAAACCTTCCAACAAATGATAATACAAAGCTCCAACTGAAAACAAATCACTTTGAACCGAAAAAACTTGATTAAAAGTTTCATTTGCGATATAAAAAGGATTTAGTCCTTCTTTTTGAAATTCTTTATTCGTTTGTTTTAAAAACCGTGCATAACCCAAATCAATAATTTTAGGAATTACTACCTTTCCCGACAAGTCCAACATAACATTGAGATTCGTTAGGTCATTATGAATGATCTGTTTTGAATGCAAATAATTTAATCCATTCAGAACGCCCAAAATAATTTCTTTGGCTTCATAGGGATTGAGTTCGCTTTCCCTCTTCATTTTATCGGCTAAAGTTTCTCCGCTAATAAAATCCAGAACAACATAAGCCAATTTTTGTTGGTCAATGATAATATCACCACTGTCGAGATATTTTACCAAATTAGGATGTTTAATCTGTTTTAAGATTTCAATTTCTAAAACATTCCCATCATTGGTGAATTGGGTACGATGTAATTTTGAGTAGTCAAATAATTTCAAAAACATCGTTTCCTTACTTTCATTTTGTACACGATAAGTTTCAGCATAATCTCCTTTTTTTAGGAAGAATTGCATTGTATATTTTCCATCAACGATTTGCCCCTTGGTTAATATGCTAGCTTGTTTCGCCATACTACTTCAATTTTTTCAAATTATTATTTTCCAATAAAGATTTCATTTGAGTGATGGCTACTTTATTTAGTTCAATTAATCTTTCACTCTGTGATAACTCATTGCTTATTAAAAGTGCATTGATACTTTCCATATTGCTCAATACCACCAACTGTTCAATTGTTGCTTCATCTCTGATATTGCCTTTCGATGTTGGATTTTTATCTCTCCATTCTTTAGCAGTCATCCCAAACAAAGCGACATTTAGCAAATCGGCTTCGTTGGCATAAATGATTGATTTTTGTTGATTTGTAATTTCCTTTGGAATAATACGCTCTTTAATTGCATCGGTATGAATACGGTAATTAATTTTTGAAATTGTTCGCTGTAAGTTCCATTCCAATTGTCCTTTGTTATTTTCTTCTTCTTTTAATCGTTGAAATTCTTTTATGACAAATAATTTGAACTCAATAGAAATCCAAGAAGCAAATTCTAATGCAATATCTTTATGTGCAAAAGTTCCACCGTATCTTCCTGCTTTTGAAACAATCCCTATGGCATTGGTGCTTTCAATCCAGCGTTTTGGTGTCATTACAAAACTGTTTAATCCAGCTTGATTTCTAAACCCCTCGAATTCGAGGGGTTTAAAATCCTGATTGTACATTGTTTCCCAAAAACCCAATAATTCAATAGTATTTCGGTTACGCATCCAATTTTGAATAATGCTGTCAGTATGTTCTGCATCTTTATATCGGGCAATATCGGTCAAGGAAATATAATCCTGTTTATTTTCTTCGTACAGAACTATATCTACTTGCTGAACTGTTATTTTCTTATTCTTTGCCATATTTTTAAAAGTTGAAATACCACAAAGTTAATCGTTTATAATTTTGGGTTTTCTAAATGCGGAAACAAGTAATCCAATCCCAACAACTACATCCACAATATTCCAAAGTTCTCTGCCAAGTGAAATTTTAAAGAAAGGTTGAAATAATAACGCCAATGCTCCATATACAATCGTTTCAGTTTGTCTGCCTTGTTTGTTAGCCTGAAAAGCTAACACACCAAAACCAATCAATGCCACAAAGCGAACCAATTGGAAAAAACCGTAAGGCATATCCAATAAACACGCAAAAAGTAAAACTGCTAAAACTATTTTGATTGTTTTTTCCATTTATAAAGCCTCTTCAGGGTTACTTGGTCTTGTGCTGAAATTTCCGTTTTGTTGTAAAATCAATTCATATTCTAATACATTGTTGTACAGGGATTGGGGTTCATCTTTTCCAAAATCCTCATTGGTTATAAAACCACCTTTAATTTCTCCTCCTTTCATCTCTTTTTCAGGATTCCAACCTTTACCATAATAGAAAAACGCTTGATAAGTTCCGTTTGGAAAAGAAAATGTATAACTATCACCAGCTTGAATAAATGCGTGTCTTACTACTCGATCATTCTTTTTTATCGTAACCAAAACATCGGAATTACTAGTTCTCACTTTGATTTGAGAACAACCATAGTCTGAACAAGAAGAATTTTCACCATAGTATTTTGAATATGGAGTAGAACCCGTACGCAAAGAATTATCAATATATCGATTATAAATTTCTTGTTCTTTTCTTTCTTTTTCCAATTCAGCTTCTCGTTGGATTTTGTCTGCGTCAGCTTGCTTTTCTTGTTCAATTCGGGCTTGTTCTAAACGAAAGGCTTCTTCTTTTTCTTCTTTGGCTTTTTGCTGTTCGTATTCAATTCTGTCTTGCTCTTCACGGGCTAAACGGTCTTTTCTTGCTTGTTCTGATTCGCAAGAGGTGAGAAGGGCAATTGCCAAAAATGGTATGATTAGTTTTTTCATTTCTTTTTAGTTTTATCCTACCAATACACTATCATCACCACTTGGTTTTTCATCGTCTGGTAACAAATTAATCAGTGCAATAACAATCGGATGCAAATCATCAACGGTTGGGTTTTCTCCGATTTGTTGCAAACCTTCATTCAATAGTTGTCTTGCTCGGTGACTATCTCTCCAATTGTAAGAACCAAAATGATGGTTGTGTTGTCTGATGAAACCAATGAGCTGATACACCAAAGTCAATTGGAAGAACACCGTATTTATTTCTTCTAATAAAGCATTTCCAATTTTTATATCTTGAGTCTTGATGACCTCTTCTAATTGTTTACGAAGCTGATTGACAATTTGAGTTGTTTTCTCATTTCCTAAATCCTTATTAGCTTTTTCTAAACGATAAAATTCTTCTTTTAGATTTTCTTCTAACTTTGGCCATTCGGTAGTTTCGTTGAGTTCATCAATGGTTTTAAGCGTTTTTCTCAAATTGGTTAAAACCTCTTGCTTGTTATCAACATCATCTTTATTGTTATCAAATTTCTGCTCCAAAGCTTCGATTTCAGTTTCCACTTTTTGAAGTTTTGGAGAATTGTTTCCGTCTTCTCTTAATTCATCAATACTTCCTTTTGCTTTTCGGATTTCGTTTGCCAACCATCTTGTTTCTACTGATTGGACGGTATCTGTTGGTACTTCAATCTCAGCAGTATAGTCTAAGTATGGGAAATAAGCATGGACAGAAACTTTTTGGGATTTATCGATATTGATAGTCAAATCTACATCGCTATTTTCTGGAAGTAAAGCGGGTAATTCTGCTCCGCTAATGGTAATGTCGTAAACGTGTTCATTATAAATCGCTCTTGTTCCATTCGCACCATGTTCTCCTTGGTACAATGGAATTTTGATAAAATCAGAATCCATTCCCGGGCGAATTTGTTTTTGAGTTTTTAGTCCATTTCTCGTTCCAACAGCAGGAAGCGATTTGTTTTTTTCTAATCCAGCAACTTCAGAGAAAACTACTTTTCCTGTTGCTCTTTCTTTGATTTCAATTCCCCAATTCAGCGTTAAACCTTGCATAGAACTCAATCCACCTAATCCCTGAATGATGGTATATTGCTTGGGTTCACTTTCTAATAAATTTCCTTTATCATCATAAAGAGCCACATCAAAACTATTGGTTTTACCTTCCAAAAGTTGGGTTTCTATTACTTCTCCAATTTCATTGATTTCCACCTTTCCGCTTGACCACGCTTTGTCGCTTCTAGTGATTTCTGCAAATACTTTTTCAGGAATTACTCCTTCTGTTTTATCCGCTAAGATTTTCAAAGTCACAAACTCTTCCATTTCCACAGAAGAAGCCTCGTGTCCAATTTCAATTTGAATTTTTGATTTATCTCTTGTTTGTTCCTTTACTTCCTCTGAAACTGAAACCGTAGAAGCATACAATGCTGCACCTTTAGAAACCACTGTCATTGGGTCAACGCTGGTATCTGCTTTTCTGATTTGTTGCTCCAACATCTTCCTAAGTACAGGCGAGAAAGTTGGACCACCTACCAAAATCAATGAATCTAATGATGAACCTTTTAAATTATTTCTTTCTAAAAGTGTTTTACATATATCTATTGCTTTCTGGAAAATTGGAGCTAATGCCCTTTCCATATCACTTTGGGTAACCGTAATATCCAATTCAAATTCTTCTCCGTTGTCATCTTCTCCCGGAATATCACCTAAATCTGAAAGTACATTATGGCTATCGTTAAACGAAAGTTTTATTTTGGTTTCCTCCGCATAAAACTTCATTGCATTTCTTAGAATTTGCTTTTTAACATCATCTTCCAAAATAGAATCAATGGCATAATTTTCTTCGATATAGGGCATAATGATTTCATCCACTATTGCCATATCCAAGTTTTTACCACCTAAATAATTATCTCCCTCAGTGTCTGCAACTTTCATAATACCATCTTCCACTTTTAACAAAGCAGAATCAAAAGTTCCACCTCCAAAGTCAAAAACCAACCAATAACCGTCTTTCTTTTTACTATCCAAACCATAGGCCATAGCAGCCGCAACAGGTTCTTGTAAAACTTCGACTTGTTCAAACCCTGCTAAATGAGCAGCTCTTCTTGTGGCATCAATTTGATTATTTTTAAAAGCAGCTGGGACTGTAATAACAGCTGAATTTACATTTTCATCTTTGATAAATGATTTAAGAGTTTTTAAAACATCACCTGATAATTCTTCTGAACTCAATTCTTTACCTAAATTGGAACTGAAATATTTTTTATCCGTCCCCATTGTTCTCTTGAACTCAATAAAAGAATTAGAATCGCTATCATCCCAATTTTTCATCGCACTTAACTTGTCTCGTTTTAAGGCATTATAAGCCACGTCACCAACTTGTTGTGCTTTCTTTTTGTTGATGAAAACACAAGACGGCATAGTGTCTGATTGAGTATCTGTTTTTTTGATGATGACTTCACCACTTTCTATTCTTGAAATAGCTGAATTGGTCGTTCCCAAGTCAATGCCGTAATCTATTTTTGTTCTTGCCATAATTTTTAGTTTTTACTCACCTACACTCACTTCAATTTGTGCAGATTGTATCATTTCGTTTTTAAAGTTTACTTGTGGTTTAATAATTCTCGTGATAATTTGCTTACCAGTTTCGATGTCTTCACTCGGAACAAAGTTGGCGATTACTTTCATTCCTTCGTTATATTCCTTGCCCAACATTTCTACCAATTCATAACCATTAGAAGCAAAATTATCTTGTATTCTTTTTACAGAAGCCGATAGCTGTTTTAAGCCTTTGGTGCTGGCATCCATTTGTTGCAGGTTTTTGTGAATCCTTACGATTTCATCAGCTACTTTTAAAGCCAAAGAATGGTCAGGTTCATTATTTGAATTTGCAGGGATAGTTTGCTTTTCTTCTTGCTTCAATTTTAGCTGAGTTTCCAAAACTTCCATTAATTTGCTATCTAATTTGATGCTCTCTTCTTCCAAGGATTTTTTGGTGTTTTTGATTTGAGTTTCCACATCTGTTTTATTGGAATTGATGCGTTTACCTAAGAGCCAATAAATAATTCCACCCAAAAGCAAGGTTACCAAAGTGGCGACAATCCAATACAATTTATTCTGACTAACATTTTTATCCAATTGAGAAATACTATCTTTAGCCGTAGTTTCTGTTTGTTGGATTTTTGTACCTAAATCAGAAGCTATGCTTTGAATGTTTTGGGCATTTGTTACGGTTTCTGATTTCAGACTGTCTATCAACTTTTCTTGATTTTCACTTTTTGAGGAAAGATTAGTCAATGCATTCTTTTGCTGGTTAATAAGTGTTTCTTGTGTTTTCAACTTCTGTTGCAAAGCAGTTATCTCCTGCTTTTGCTGGAAAACACTTTTTTCTAATTCAGAAACATTAGGCTTCTCCTGAGCCAAAACAGTTAAAGCACTAAGAAGTAAAGGAATGAGTATTATTCTTTTCATATTTATTTGTTCATTATTAATTACATGCTCTGATTAAGATTATAAGAAGGATTATTCCTCCAACCCATTTTACCCATTCAGGTATTCCACTTTCGTTTGAATGGTCTGTACCAGTTGTTGTTCCTGTCGTGCTTGTAGTTGGCCTGGTTTGAGTATAACTTGTTGCAACGGTTTTCCAATAGCATAAATATTTAACCTTATTTTTTTGGTAATTACTTAGCTTACTTAATAAAAAGTCAACCAAAGACTTATACTCATTAATTTTAGAAGTGTCACTAGAGTTTCTGATTTTATCAACATCTTTCAGAGATACTGTATTGGTTATTACTTCAATAGCTTTATCCCAATTAATAGAATCATTAATAAGATCATCTACTTTGCTCCAATTGATGGATTGCCCATATCCCATTGTTCTTTCTTGTCTACGAACTTGCTCCATTATATCAGATTTATTTCGTTCGAAGGCATCTTTTACAGATTTAAGAACAACAATTGCCAAATTGATTTCCCTCTCCTTCATCCCCTCAAGTGTAGCAATATTTTCCTTTATTCTACCTTTTGTAATACTGTTTACCGCAACGCTATCCGCTATTTTTGCTAATTGCATTGCTTCTGCTAAATAGTCAGGATTACTGTCTTCTTCTTGGCTTTCATTGAAATAATCAATAGAACATTGCAAGATTTCTTTAGCTACATTGTCAGCCAATAATTTATATTGAGCGTTGGTGCTACCCAATAAATTTTTCAACAAAGCCAGTTCAGATTTTGTGTTTTGGTAGAAATCTTTACCCAATCGAAAAGCATTGAGTTTATTTTGAACCCTTTTCTTTTTGGTTTGCTCTATTTGAGTTTCTATTTTATGAATAGGTTCTTCTGTAAATCTTTTGGATAGATATTTTTGAGCAGTTCCATTACAGCCATTGAATAAACTCATTGTGTCGCTTGTTGAATACACTTCTTTAAATTGTTTCAGTAAGCTATCAACAAAAATTTCAATTTGATTATCAGCATTAAGGGTAAAGGTTTCATCTGCTACGGAGTGGGCAAACTCTTTGAAATAATCAGATTCCAGTAATTTAACTTTGGCTTCAATTCCTTTCTTAACCCTGAGTTTAGAGTTATCTAAAAGATGGAGCGTACCAATATTATTGAAGGCTGAAAAGTTTTTAGAACTCACCTCTTTTCCATCGGTTATTTTCTCCCAAATCTCAATCGCTTTTTCCTTATCTCCATTTTTCAGGTAATTGATGGCAGTTTCATCAAAATTATTAGAATTCATAAACCAAAACAAAGCATGATTTACTTTATCTTGATTTTGTTCAATATTGGAAAAGGCTTTTTCAATACTTCCGTTTTCTCTGGAAATTGGAGTAAGAAAAGAAAAATCATAATCAGAAGTTATGGCTTTGCCAACCTCGCTAAATCGTTTGATTTTACTTTTTTGTTTTAGTAATTCCTTATCCGAAGTGTTAGCAAGGATTCCAGCAATTCTATAAGGGTTTTCGTTTATTAGTTTCATTTATAATTTTCTACGAGTGAAATTTATTTATAAAATTTGAATTAGCATTACGGTTTACCGTAATAAGTATGATTTCTTTGAAGCGTTGGAAAAATGGCTCTTTTGGTTTTTTGAAGCGTTGGCTTGTGTGTCGGCAAAAACCAAATGTGCCATTTGAGCGTTGGCAAATTTGTCCTTAAAAGTACGTTGGCAAAAAAATAAAAATTTCGTCATTCTCAATTGTGTTTGTTTTGGTCTGCTCGTTTGTTTGGCTTGCACCTAACGTTTCGGGGCTTGGCGTCAGTGGCGGAAATTGAAGCGGAAAGTTTCGATTTAGACGACACGTAGCAAAAGCCAATGTCTATTTGCTAAATTATGAAAAAAAGCCAATAAAATTGACTTTTGCGGATTACGAAGCACAAACTTCAACTTAGCACTTAATCCGCTATTGCGCCAATCCCATGTTAGCTGTTCGTTGTTTTTATGATTTGTATTGTTTCATTTTTTCAATCAATAACTTTTGTAAATCATCAAAGTTTGTTTGTAATGCGTTAGATGAAATACTTATAGGAGAACCATAACTTTTATAATTCATTTTCATAGCATTTCGTTTAAATGGATTTGTTACTTTGTCTATATAGTCTTGTGGATTACTAACAATAAACATTAAAAACTTTTGGCTCATAACTTGTGAAACTTTTATTTCTTGAATGTCTTTCCATGAAATTAACCCTGCTGAAACACCGCTTGAATTGTCAGTTATTCCTTGACTGTTAATTATAAGACCTGTTTTTTTATCTGAAAATTTGCGAAATATTGTTACTGCTACAAGGCCAAAAAACAAAATTGAAGCAAGTCCAACTATGAAAATTAGTGTCGGGTTACCTAAGATTGGATTGCTAATTTTCGGTGGATTTATTAAAAACCATATTCCAAGTCCAACAAAAACGATGGAACCTAAAAATGTCAAAATCATTTTCTGTTTGCTCAATGGAATTTCAATTTGATCATCTTTTGTCATAAGTTTTAGTTTTGATGTTATATTCTTTTGTACGGTGTTGTTATACAATGACAGCTAATGTTTTGGGGCTTGGTGTCAGTGGCGGAAATTGAGGTGAAAAGTTTCAATTCAGGAACACAGTAAGCAAAAGCCAATTGAATAAATTTAAGAAAAAAGTCAATATAATTGGCTTTATGCAGAATAGAAAGTCGAAACTTTCAATTTCTCCCTTAACCCGCCATTGCGCCAAACCTATGTTACCTGTAGTATTTGTTTTAGTTCATCAATAGTGTATGCTGGTTTTTTTCTGTGTAACATATTGTGACAGTTGGGACAAACAGGTACTAAATCTTTAATTGGGTCTACAGAATATTCTTTTCCGATTGTTGAAATATCAACAACGTGATGAACATGAATAAAGTCTTTACCAATTGGACCAAAAACATTTTCAAAATTGAAATTACAAACTTGACAATTTAATCCGTAATATTCAATGCATTTTCTTCTGGCAACCGCATTGCGTTCGAAACTATTTACTAAAATTTGTTTAGTTTTACCTTCAGAATATTTTATATCTGATTCAACTTCGTCAGCATATTTTATCTCTTCAAAATCATTCTTTATAATCTCATAAAAGTTATTGTAAATTTCACGTCTACTTTTTATAGGACTACCTGTTAAATCTTCATAGTAGTCAAAATGTTGAGACAAAGATAATAGTGCATTTTTTAAACCTGATAAACCATTTTCTTCTAAAATTTTTTCTAGAAAATATTCTGTAGCGTAAACATTTGTTGTTCTGGTAAATAATTTTCCTTGGATTAGATTAGAATAGAAGTAAATATAATCATGAGCAGAACTTTCTTTCATACCCATTTTTTCTAAGATTGAAATTCCATCAAGTCTAGTTATTTTCTTCTCAAATATTTGTTTTCCTATTTCAAATGATTTTTCAACCATCTGATTTGTTATTGTAGCCATATTCTGTTAAATATTACAGGTAACGTTTCGGGTATTGCCGAAGGCGGGGAATTTATGGCTGAAAGCTTAAATTCAGCTCCGAGGCGAGCCAAAACGAATTTTTATGAGTTAAATTTACAAAACAAAAACGAATAAAATTCGTTTTTGGCGGAGATAGAAGCACAAACTTTAAATTTAGGACTTTAGCCCCGCTTTTGGCAATACCATGTTATAGGACGTTTATTAGTTTAATATCCAATTAATGAAGTCCTTTCCAAATTCAGAAATTTTATAAGTTGTACTTGAAGAAGATGTAATAGTACTCGAAAGACTTGACATCGAAGTCGAATATGTGTATGGTAAATATTTAAAATCCTTTTTGCTTTCAATTAAAATCAGATTTTTATCACTTAATATTTTCCATATTAATTCGTTATCAAATTTTAACAAACAGTTTTCTGGAATTTTATTAATATTAGTTTTCTCTAAATGTTGTTTATACATTTCCCAAATAACATTTTCACCATTAATTTTTTCAAAAGTTATTTGAAAATTTGAATCTTTTAATGCTGATAAATATTTTATTTCATCAATTGTTATTGAATCTAGTATTGAAACATATAAATCACTGCTAATTTTAGACTCTTGATTTGTTAAATTACTTATCAAAATATTAGTATAACATATAATTTTTTCTCTGTGTCTAGTTTTAATAACAGAATTCATCGACTGAACTATTAAATCATAAAATTCCTCTGATTCGCTCATTTTGTTAATTAAATCAAGACTTTCAATTTCTGAAATCCTAGAATCTAAATGAGATAAGAATTCTTTGAGTCTATCTTCTCTCCATTTCGAACCCTTAATTGAAAGTAAAATATCTAATGAACCTCCAATGGTTGGTATCAAATTGACTAAAGCTCTCAAAGTGTTACTTCCTTCATATTTTTCAAGAAGACTTTTTTCCATAGTAGTTAGCGTAAATGCCCTATAACGGGAAACGCATTGGCGAAGTGGCGGATAAATTGGACGAAAAGTTCAATTTAGCACGACAGTGAGCCGATGTGTTTCCACATCGCTAAATTATTAAAAAAAAAGCGAATGTGGAACACATTCGGCGGCTAAAAATGCAGAAAGTTTCAATTTTGCACTTACCCCGCCATTTTGCCAATGCGATGTTAGGCGTAGTTATTTTAAGAGTTCATATGTTTCTTCAGGAATGTCAATTTTGTTATAAATCAAGCCATATTTTAAGTAATCGGCTAAAAGAGTTTTTGGTATTTCGTCCGTATCTACTATTGCATACCAACCAGAGGGAAAAAATTCTACGAAAAAAAATCTTTGCCTTCCCAAATCGTGATTAATTTTGTTTAGCACTTCAATAAAATGTTTTGGATGAAGCTTTTTTGAGAAAAAACTGTCAATATCAAAATATTCTTTTATAGACTTTTTATCTACGTATGCTGTGAAGTTTTTAATGTTATACTCTTCGTGGCTGGTTAAATAACAATCGGGATTAGTTCTCTGAATGTATAATCGCAAATCTTCATTCGGAACAAATGCTTTTGGAATCTCATCATTTACTCTTTCAATTCCACCATAAAATTGTCTTTCACAATACAAGTGGTATTCTTGGTCATTCAAATCAATCAGTAAGTCATAAAAATTTTCACATCCAAAAATTTCACTTAAAGTTTTTCCAACTTTAATAGGTTTTAAAAACCTTTTTTCCCCTCCGACACTTTGTGGCGTAGAACTAGAAGACCCATTTCTGATATAATATGCATCTTGTTTTTCATTAAATACCAAATGAAAATGGTCATCTAAATCATAACTTAAAGAAATTGCAACAAGGTATTCATCAGTATTGGATAAATCATAACTTTTTCGTTCATTTTCATTGATGAATTTGAAGCGATAGTCAAAGTTGCCAAATTGAAAATAACTTTTACCTTCTTTAAAATTTTGTGAGGAATATAGTTTTTCTAACTCTGTTTTATAAGATTTATCTTGTGCATTCATATGTTGAAAGGGTGTCATTAATAGCAATATAAGTAATGCTCTCATTTATAATTTGTCATTTTTTGTATTTTTTTGACGGTCGGTTTGTATAATTACGCCTAACGTTTTACAGCTTGGCGAAGTAGCGAACTAAATCGCAAAAACTTCAAATATTGCCAAAACTGAGCAAGGCATTTTTATTTTTTTAAATTTAACAAATTAAAAAATAAAAATAGCGATTGCGACAAAAAAAGTTCAAACTTTAAATTTTGCCTTAACTCGCTATTTTGCCAAACTGCTGTTAGGCGTAGTTTTTATTCCTCACTGATTTTAATAATTCATATATTTCTTTAGCAACAGAAACATCTTCGTCAGACGGATTGGATTCGGTTCTTAAATCAACACCTAACATTCCTTCCCATTCTAGATGGAGTTTAACATTTTTAAAAATAAATTTATAATATCCACTGTCAAAAAAACCTGGATAAAATTCTATTTTTTTGACTTTTGAGGTTTGGTCTAATAACTCAGCACCAAAATATAAAAATTCACTATAATCACCGTCTTCCTCAATATTAAATTTCCATTGTTTTGAATGATTCAAATAATAAGAGTCTTTGACTAATTCTAATTTTTCTATCTCTTTTAAAATATTTTGTCTTGCTTGTTTTTCGAATTTCGTTCTAAAATATTCTGTTTTGAAAATTGTATCTTGATTTACGAAGTCTTTCAGAATTTGAATTCTACCTTTATTATATATTACACTCGGATAGTACAAATACTCCATACGAACATTTTTTCTATATTTATCGTAAACTTCATCTGTGGACCCAAAGATTGAAATGTCAGCATCTAAGAAATAATTTGTATCAGAATTTGTATCAGTAAGATGCTTTTTAGTTGCTAAAATTTGTGATTTACAATTTTCAATAATGTTATCTGAAACCTTGATTTCTTTCATTCTTTTTGCAGCTAATTCAGCACTTTTCTCTTCGTTATCTGTATTTGTAGCTATGTAAATGATATCGTGATAGAACATCGTAAACAATACCGTTTCCCAATTTTCAATTTCGTGTTTTACTTCAATAAGTTGTTTAAGTAAATTTTCAAGATGGGAAAGATTATGGTAATGTCTTTTACTTTCAGAATAATTTTGTTCAATTTCTTGCCATAGATCAGTAATCAAACTATTATTGTTTGTGAAATTTTCTAATAAGTCGATGAATATCTTTTTTAGCACAGTGTTTTTTTTAAATTACGCCTAACATCGTGTTTTACGAAATAAAATAAGGTGTAGTTTCGTAAAATAACACCTATATGCGCATTTCGTAAAATCTGTTACTAATATAATTATTTTTTTGTAAATTAGATACTTAGTAAGTTGTTTTTTGTGGATAGCGAAACAAAATAGGTTCAATTAGATTTATTTAAGTATGGATAGCGAAACAATATTAAAAACTTTACATGACCGATTGCAAGTGCAACGCTATGCCAATAATACGATAAAATCGTATTGTGGTTATGCACAAATATTCTTAGAGTATATGAATAAATATCGTACGCTCAACGAAATACCTATTGCTGAAATAGAGGGTTTTATTAATGAAAAAGTATTTCAAGACAATATTAGTGCATCTTATCAACGCTCTTTAGTTGGGGCAATTAAGAAGATTTATGAGTTGGTCAATAATCAAACGATAGAATTGAATTATTTATATCCTAAACGAAAATCAACCCAACTGCCTACTTTCTTTTCTCAAGAAGAAGTAAGAAAAATATTAAATGCTACAGAAAATTTAAAGCATAAAGCAATTCTTACCACTATTTACAGTTGTGGATTACGCTTAAGTGAGTTAATAAATCTTAAACTAACCGATGTAAAATCCGACAGTAATTTACTGTTAATACAACAAAGCAAAGGGAATAAAGATAGGCTGGTAGCTTTACCTGATAAGTTATTAAGTTTGTTGCGAGAATATTATATTGAATATAAACCCAAAATATTTTTATTCGAAGGAACTAATGATGAGCAATACAGCGAAAGAAGTGTTCAGTTAGTTTTGAAAAAGTCAATGAAAAAAGCCAATATTGCAACAAAAGGCAGTGTGCATACTTTGCGTCATTCGTACGCCACACATTTAATAAAAAGCGGAATTGACATTCGGGTTGTACAAGAATTATTAGGACATAGTGATATTAGAACAACCATGATTTACACTCATATTACAGATATAGATAAGAAATCGACACCAAGTCCATTAGATTTTTTGTAACCTAAAATAAAAAACACCCAACTTTACATTTTTGGGTGTAAAATTGGGTGTTTACGCTTTAACTGACTAATTATCAGTATTTATTGCGGAGAAAGAGGGATTCGAACCCCCGGACCTGTTACAGTCAACAGTTTTCAAGACTGCCGCAATCGACCACTCTGCCATTTCTCCAGTAGTCTGCTTTACTTCTGTATTGCGAGTGCAAATATAGAATAATTTGTATGCAATACAAGGGATTTAAAGGGATATTTGCTGTTTTTTTTAGTGAAAAAATGTAAGTGATTTATTCTCTGTGTTTTACTCAAATGTTTTTTTCTTTTTTATAAAAGAAGAGCGCTTTAGTTGGAAAAAGAATAAAGGATTCACAAAATCAAAGTATATTTAGGCAAAAAAAGAGTATGAAAAAGAAAACCCCGCCGGAAATCTACTATAGTGAGTATGGTGTTAGTTTAGCAAGTCCCCGTACCTTCTTTTGTGATAACTCTAGTTTTGGGAGTTTTGTTTACGATTTGGAAGAGCAAAAGAAATATCTTGTAGCCAAGAAACCCAAAGAAAGTGAAATTGTAGCCCTATCTGCAGATGGAAAACAAGCACTCACAATCGATACCACGTTCGACACCCGCAAGCGATTCATACGTCTTGTGGAAGTAGAAACACAAACAGAGCAAATGGCAACAAAGGTGGCATTCGGTTATGAGGGGGTGTTTTCACCAGTAGAAAGTCTACTTGTTATACGAGGCGATATCAAAAAAAGAGAGAAGGTTTTTATTTATAATTGGCAAACAGAAGAAGTAGTATACACGTTTCCAGGTGCTCATCCGCTTACTTACGGTCATTTAAATGGAGAACTACAAGCCTTTGTTTTGCCAAATCCAAGAAAAAAAGCAGAAGTCTTTCATTACGATTTTCAAACAGGCGAAGGACAAGTTGTTTCTTTACCTTCCAAGCGATTGATTCACCGCGTGTCTTTAATCGATACAGAAACCTATTTCTATATTGATGGGGATTATATCGCAACCCTATACAAAGAAGGACAAGTAGAATGGCAAATTAAGTTGGATTTTGATTCTTCTTTGCACTATGCACCAGACTATTTTATCAAAGGAAATCGGGTGTATTTCTCTTGTGTATACGATACCGTTGTGGAGGGAACTGAGAAAGAACAGACTTGTTTCTATACCATCGATATGGAAAAAGGTAAGTTGGAGCCATTGCTCATCCCTCAGGAAGATCTTTTTGGTACATTCTATCCTTTTATAGGCAATCAAGTGATCAATAACTTTGGGAAATGCCTGGATTTAGATACCATGGAGTTTTCTACCTTAGGTGTTGAGGTATTTAAGTAGATACTGCTGATCATAACGGTTATTGTACGTTGATATAGTGTAATCCAAAGGGATATCTACACTCGAAGAAGAGTAGGACTGAAAATAAAAAATCCGCTAGCTAGCGGATTTTTCTTATTTATATTGTTCCAATATTTTCTTGTTGATGGCTTTGATCAAGGCAGGACCTTCGTAGATAAATCCAGTATAGAGTTGGATTAAAGAAGCTCCAGCCTCTAACTTTTCTACCGCATCCTCAGGGGAATGGATTCCACCGACACCAATGATAGGGAATGCGCGATTGCTCTTATCTGCTAAGAAGCGAATCACTTCCGTACTGCGTTTCGTTAGGGGTTTGCCGCTTAAACCACCTGTTTCAACCTTTTTCTCGGACTGTAAACCTTCGCGACTAATCGTGGTATTGGTTGCAATTACCCCAGCAATTTTCGTTTCTGCTACAATATCGATGATATCCAACAGTTGACTATCCGTCAAATCTGGTGCGATTTTCAAGAGAATTGGCTTGCTTTTGGGTTTGCCGTTGTTTTTGATTTGCAAGGCATTTAGTAAAGCCGTAAGTGGTTCTTTGTCTTGTAAAGCACGTAGATTCGGTGTATTTGGAGAACTGACATTCACTACAAAATAATCGACATAAGGGAAAAGGGCATCAAAGCAAATTTCGTAATCGTCAATCGCTTGTTCGTTTGGTGTTACTTTGTTTTTACCGATATTTCCACCGATTAAAGTGCCTTTGTTTTTCTTCAAACGCTCGATTGCTTGATCAATTCCCCCATTGTTGAATCCCATGCGGTTGATCAAAGCGTTGTCCTCCACTAAGCGGAATAAGCGTTTTTTGGGGTTTCCGTCTTGTGCTTTAGGCGTAATTGTGCCAATTTCAATAAAACCGAAACCGAAATTCTCCAGCTCACTGTACAACTTCGCATCTTTATCTAAACCAGCTGCTAAGCCCACTGGATTTTTAAACTTTAAACCAAATACCTCTCGTTCTAATCGCGGATCATTTACTTGAAATTTCGAGCGAATCATCGCTGAAACACCTGGGATTTTGTTGATGAACTTCAACGAGTTAAACGTGAAATGGTGCGCCTTTTCTGGATCTAGTGAAAAGAAAAACGGTTTGAGAATACTCTTGTACATAAGATGTGTGTTGTTGCGTTGTAAAATACCCTGCGAAAATACACCTTTTGTTATAATTTTTGAAACCTTCTGCAAAGAATACTTCTTGTAGCGCTCGTATTTGTTTTTTTAAGCAACAAATAGGGGAGTGGATGAAAAAGAACTGATCTCCAATATTAACCTTTAGTCGTTGTTGAGGAGTTTAGCGATAGGGGAAGAAAAGAGTAAGAAAGCGTTAATAAAATACCTGCGATTAACATAGGAACTAAGGAGCCGATGCCTTCTCCTACAGCGAGATGCGCAAGAGCTGCCGCAACGATATTGATCGTAAACCCAGCATAGGCAAACCCTTTGACTACACGGGGTAAAAAGGGAAGGAGCAGGGCAAGTACCCCTAGTAGTTTAGCAATGCCTAGTTCGACGCGAAAGTAATCCGGGTAACCTAAATAAGCAAAAGCCTCTTTAAACGTTGGATCTGTAAAATAGCTGTAGGCGCTAAATAACATAAAAGCGCTAAATAAACTTGTTGATATCCAGTAAAGTAATTTTTTGTTCATGGTTTTTTTCTTTGATTGAGTAAACAAAGGTAAGGCGATTGTAAGGGGAAAATTCTAGTGCTAACCGATAGGTAAGTGGTTATTTTTTGGTAACCAAGGAAGCAAAGGAGTGCAAATAAGAGAATGTCGAGGGTTTTTCGTACCTTTACGAGAAGTGTAATTGGAATAAGGATGAAAGAACTACAAGCACAATGTGAAACCAATGTAATGGGGATCAAAGACAGTATGTCGATCCTCAGTGGGAAGTGGAAACTGCATATTTTAGGGACGTTGCTTTTACACGAAAAATTGCGTTTTAAGGAACTTCAACGCGCATTGGGTGACATATCTGCGAAAGTGTTGAGTAAAGAATTACGCGATTTAGAACTCAATCAATTGGTGCTTCGAACGGAAATTGACGGGGCAATTGTCGCGGTTGAATATGCCATTTCACCCTTTGGCATTACCCTTACTCCTGTGATCCAAGCCTTGGCGAATTGGGGGAATACCTACCGTCGAGAAATCATCCAACAGATGGAAAAAAATAGAGGTTTAAAAACAAAGGAAGAGCGATTGACTTAATTTCAGTAGAAAAGCATGTAAAGCGAATAAAATGTATTGTTATTATTCGCTAAAACCTGTATCTTTGCAACTCATTTTTTAAAAATAATTATGATAAAAATTACATTACCAGACGGATCAGTGAAAGAGTTTGCCTCAGGGGTAACTCCTTTCGATGTTGCTAAAAGTATAAGTGAAGGTTTAGCGAGAAATATTATTTCTGCCAACTTCAATGGTACCACCATCGAAACCACCACTGCTTTGACCACGGATGGTAGTCTAGTTTTATATTCATGGAATGATACGGAAGGGAAAAAAGCCTTTTGGCACTCTTCTTCTCACGTAATGGCGCAAGCGTTACTGGACTTATTTCCAGGTATTAAATTAACAATTGGTCCAGCTATTGAAAATGGATTCTACTATGATGTAGATTTTATGGATCACAAGGTAACAGATGCTGATTTTAAGAGAATTGAAGATAAATTTTTAGAAATCGCTAGAGGAAAGCACGAGTTTTCTATGCGTTCTGCGACTAAAGCAGAGGCACTAGCTATGTATAAAAAGGAAGAAAATCCATATAAAGTAGAGCTAATTGAAAACCTAGAAGACGGTACAATTACGTTCTGTGATCACGATACATTTACAGATTTATGTCGCGGTGGGCATATTCCTAACACAGGAATTATCAAAGCGTTTAAAATCTTGTCTATTGCAGGTGCATATTGGAGAGGAGACGAGAAAAATAAACAGCTAACCCGTGTGTATGGTATTTCATTCCCGAAACAAAAAGATCTAACGGATTATTTAGCTTTGTTAGAAGAAGCGAAAAAACGCGATCACCGTAAATTAGGAAAAGAATTAGAGTTATTTACGTTCTCTCAAAGAGTAGGACAAGGGTTGCCTTTATGGTTGCCAAAAGGAGCTGCTTTAAGAGATCGTTTGGAATATTTCTTGCGTAAAGCACAGAAAAAAGCAGGATACGAACAAGTAGTAACACCGCATATCGGACAAAAAGAGTTGTACGTTACTTCGGGGCACTACGCAAAATATGGTGCAGATAGTTTCCAACCGATTCACACACCAGTAGAAGGAGAAGAGTTCTTGTTAAAACCAATGAACTGTCCGCACCACTGTGAGATTTACAACGCAAGACCTTGGTCATACAAAGATTTGCCAAAGCGCTTTGCTGAGTTTGGAACCGTTTACCGTTATGAACAATCTGGAGAGTTACACGGATTGACACGTGTACGTGGGTTTACCCAAGATGATGCTCATATTTTCTGTACACCAGATCAATTGGATGAAGAGTTCAAAAAAGTAATTGACCTTGTATTGTACGTATTCGGATCTTTAGGATTTGAAAACTTTACGGCTCAAGTATCTGTTCGCGATTTAACGAATCCTGACAAGTATATTGGATCTGTTGAGAACTGGGAAAAAGCCGAGCAAGCGATTATCAACGCGGCAAAAGATAAAGGTTTAAACTATGTGATCGAAAGTGGAGAAGCTGCTTTCTACGGTCCGAAGTTAGACTTTATGGTGAAAGATGCGTTGGGTAGAAGCTGGCAGTTGGGTACAATCCAAGTGGATTACAATTTACCAGAGCGTTTTGAATTAACTTATAAAGGATCTGATAACGAATTACATAGACCGGTGATGATTCACAGAGCACCTTTTGGATCTATGGAGCGTTTTATCGCTATTTTATTGGAACATACCGGTGGAAATTTCCCACTTTGGTTGATGCCAGAGCAAGCTATAATCCTGTCTTTGAGTGAGAAGTATGAAAAATATGCGAAAAAAGTTTTAGATTTGCTAGAAAATGACGAAATTCGCGCGGTCGTAGATAACAGAAATGAAACGATCGGAAAGAAAATCCGTGAAGCAGAGGTACAAAAGTTCCCTTATATGTTGATTGTAGGAGAAGAAGAAGAGAAAAACGGAACAATCTCAGTGCGTAAACACGGGGATGCAGGAAAGACGAATCAAACGATGAAAATTGAAGAATTTATTGCTTTTGTTCAAAAAGAAGTGAGTTCATCAATGAAACAGTTCGGAGAATAAGAACAATTATGTATAACGCTTGTAGAACCAAGCATTAAAATTTTTAAAGCCATAGCAGTAAGACAAAGAGGAGGATTTAGACCTCGCGAAGAGAAGAAGGATTTGCACAGAGTAAACAACGCAATCCGTGTTCCTGAAGTTCGACTTGTTGGAGACAATGTCGAAACGGGTGTATATAAACTAGCAGACGCTTTGCGTTTAGCTGAAGAGCAAGAATTAGATTTAGTGGAGATTTCTCCCAATGCAGAACCGCCCGTTTGTAAAGTAATTGATTATAAGAAATTTCTTTACGAGCAAAAGAAGCGCGAGAAAATGTTGAAAGCTAAATCGACGCAAATTACCGTAAAGGAAATTCGTTTTGGTCCTCAAACTGATGAGCATGACTATGAGTTTAAGAAGAAGAATGCAGAAAAGTTCTTAAAAGAAGGAGCTAAATTAAAAGCATTCGTATTCTTTAAAGGTCGTTCTATCATCTACAAGGATCAAGGACAAATTTTGTTACTTAGATTAGCACAAGACTTGGAAGAATTCGGAAAAGTTGAATCAATGCCAGTATTGGAAGGAAAACGTATGACGATGTTCATCGCTCCTAAAAAGAAAACAAAATAATTCTTTAGCAATAAAGAGTAAAAAATAGAATTAAGTAAGATAATCATAATACCTAGGAACAAAATGCCTAAAATGAAAACTAAATCTAGTGCTAAAAAGCGTTTCAAGCTAACAGGTACTGGAAGAATCAAAAGAAAACACGCTTTCAAAAGTCACATTTTGACTAAAAAATCTAAAAAGCGTAAATTAGCTTTAACTCACTCTACTTTAGTAGCTAAAGCAGATGAGAAAAGTATCAAAGATCAATTAAGATTAATCTAATTCTAGGAAACTAAAATTAGATTCGGTTAAATTTATTTAATAACCCTGGAGTGGCGCTTAGTAATTTAGAAGAACTTGAAAAAGTCGCCCACTACAAAATAAACTTGTATAGAAATGGCAAGATCAGTAAACTCAGTAGCTTCAAGAGCAAGAAGAAAAAGAATTTTGAAGCAAGCCAAAGGTTACTTTGGAAGACGTAAAAACGTTTGGACAGTAGCTAAAAACGCGGTAGAAAAAGCAATGCTTTATGCTTACCGTGATAGAAAACAAAAGAAAAGAAACTTCCGTTCACTTTGGATTATGCGTATCAACGCTGGTGCAAGATTACACGGAATGAGCTATTCTGTATTCATTGGTAAATTGAAAGCTAATAACATCGAATTGAACCGTAAAGTTCTTGCAGATTTAGCTACAAATCACCCTGAAGCTTTCGCAGCTATCGTTAATAAAGTAAAATAAGAAACGTTTGTCAAATCAGATTAGTCTTACTTAATATAGTGAAAAGCCCTACTTACGAGTAGGGCTTTTTTTTAGTTATCAGGGATCGGTTATCTGGGATCAGTTATCTGGGATCGGTAGGTTTTTGTGCAGTTTGTGGGAGTCTCACCATCTCACCATCTCACCAAACAACGAACAACCAACAACGAACAAAAAAAACACTTATATTTACTTTTCAAAAGGACAACCTACTTATGATATCATTTTTAGATTTACAACAGATTAATCAACGCTACGAGGCGGCTTATCTTGAGAAGGTAAAAGAAGTGTTCCGAAGGGGAAGATATATGTTGGGCAATGAAGTCGTTCAATTTGAAGAAGACTTTGCAGCCTATTGC
This sequence comes from Myroides sp. C6-3, assembly GCF_050522425.1. Classification (NCBI taxonomy): domain Bacteria; kingdom Pseudomonadati; phylum Bacteroidota; class Flavobacteriia; order Flavobacteriales; family Flavobacteriaceae; genus Myroides; species Myroides sp. C6-3. Next base: position 27,619 of record NZ_JBMVQP010000023.1, read on the forward strand.
GGAACCTCCTTTTGTATTGGAGTAGGAAATGGGTTAGATGCATTAAAATTGATCTTTGACGGGTACATCAAATTGGGGAAACTCAGTAAAGGTGATGACGTTTTAGTACCCGCAAACACCTATATTGCCACGATTTTAGCCTTGCTAGATTGCGGGTTGAATCCTGTTTTTGTAGAACCGAATCTCGATAGTTATACCTTAGATCTCGGTGGAATTAATTACGCTATAACATCCTCTACCAAAGCGATTCTCGTTGTGCATTTGTATGGTTATGTCTACGAGATGGATAAAATAAAAGCCTATTGCCACGATCGAGGGTTATTGTTGATTGAAGATGCGGCTCAAGCACATGGAGTTGTGGCTTATAATGGAAAGGCGGGTGCTTATGGAGATGCAGCTGCTTTTAGTTTCTATCCCAGTAAGAATTTGGGGTGTTTAGGAGATGGGGGTGCCATTACAACTAATCATTTAGATTTGGTAGAAGTACTTCGCGCAACGCGTAACTATGGCTCACATATCAAGTATCAAAATAAGTATAGAGGATTTAACTCTCGTCTTGACGAGCTTCAAGCTGCGATACTCAATTTGAAATTGCCCCATTTAGATGCAGATAATCAGAAGCGATTGCATGTAGCCTATCGCTATCTAAGAGAAGTAAAAAACGTCAAGATTATTTTGCCTCATTTGGTTGCAGGGGCAGGACATAATTTCCATTTGTTTGTTGTGCGCGTAGCAGAGCGAGAACACTTTCAACTTTACTTGTTGAAGCAGGGGATTCAAACGCTTATTCATTATCCCATTGCACCTCATCAACAACCTGCGTTAAGTGATTTTCACTATTTGCAATTACCCGTAACGGAATTGATTCACAACGAAGTAGTAAGTTTACCTATGTCGCCCGTACTGACAGAGGATGAAGTAACGCAAATCATAGCTGCTTTAAATGCGTATTAATGATCAAAGACCTTTGGCAAAAATATAAGAATAGCGAGTTCACAGCGGTTACCCTTCTCAATTCGATGGGTATTGTTGTGCGTTTACTAACGGCTTTATTATCTGCGAAGCTATTGGCTTTATTTGTCGGTGCTTCTGGTATGGCTTATATGGGGAATCTGCGCAATTTATTGACCGCAATGGAAGCCTTTACTTCTTTTGGATTCGCGAATGGCATTGTTCAATATGTAGCTTCTCATCGATCAGACCAAATCGCAGTGGAGCGATTTATCAATGTGTTGTTGCGCTTTATGATAAGCGTGCTACTTGTTGTGTCCGTGCTGATTGTACTTTTCAGCAAGCAATTAGACGCTTATCTGTTTGGTGGATCTTTTTCCATGCCAAGTCTTTTTCTCGTTCTTGCATTCGCTTTCCCTTTACAAGTTTTGAACGGCATTTTGATTGCCTTTTTAACAGGATTAGAACAGTTTAGAAAAGTAATTTATCTAAATGCTATTGGCAATGTCTCCGGTTTGGGAATAACGTTTTATTTTGTTTATACCCAAGGAATTAAAGGTGCTTTATTAGCCATGGTTGTCAGTCCCATCCTCTTGTTTTTCCTTTCGCTTTTTTGGGTGAAGAAGGAATTGAGGTTGAAATGGCTACCTTTTGACTTTACACTCATTAAACCTTTATTCTCCTATGCCGCGATGGCGCTTTTTTCCGCCGTAGTAAGTCCGCTGTGTATGCTGTGGATCCGCAAATTACTGATGCAAAATACTGGAGTAGAGCTAGCTGGAATTTGGGAGGGAATCCAACGTATATCGGGAATCTATATGCTTTTTATTACCACATTGACCTTTACTTATTTTTTGCCTAAATTGGCAAAAACCACTGTATACCAAGAGAAGAAAAAAATTATTCGCCTTTATATTACAGGTGTATTACCGCTATTTGCCTTGGGATTACTTCTTGTTTATTTCATGAGGAGTTGGATGATTCCCCTGATTTTAGATGCTAGTTTTACTCCGATGATCGATCTGATGAAATGGCAGTTGGTTGGCGATTTTATCAAAGGCGGTATTTTAGTTTATGGTTTGCTCTTTTATACAGAGCGTTTAGTGTGGCCCTACCTGATTTGTGAAACCTTGTTTTTTTGCTGTTATTATGGTTTTGCTTATCTGTTAATTCCTTCTTGGGGGATTGAAGCAGCTACCTTGGGGTATACTTTTGCATATATAATTTACAGTTGTGTTTTAGTTGTCTATTTTTCTTGGTATTTTAGCCGTTTGGAGTCTAAACACAACCAAGCATAAATGAAGAAATATAGCATTTTTGATTGCAGCGAAATTATCATTCCTGAAATTATCGATGAAAGAGGTAATCTTGCGGTTATTCAAGAGGATACAATTCCCTTTGAAATAAAGCGCCTATTTTTTATTTATGATGTTCCCAATGGAAAAAATAGAGGAGGACATGCGCATAAAGAGCAAAGTACCGTTCTCTTTGCTTTGCACGGTAGTTTGGATGTCATACTCGATGATGGTATGCACAGTAGAAAAGTAAAGCTACACGAACCTACTACAGGTTTGCTGTTACAACCGGGAATTTGGAGTAGATTAGAAAATTTTGAAACCGGAACCGTTTGTTTAGCTGTTAACTCAGATGTATATGATGAAGGCGATTACATTCGATCGTATGAGTTGTTTTTAGCTTTAGTTGCTTCGACACAAGACGCTTAACCAAATTTTTCCAATCACTTCCATATCGTATTGCTGCGCTGTTTGCTGTGCGTTTAGCTTCAGTTTGCTGCGTTGTTCACTGGAAGTAGCTAATAATTCCATCCCTTCTTTTAAAGCTTTGAAGTTTTGATTCTCAATTAACAATCCATTGTATTCTGATTTGATTATTTCGCGTGGACCCGTCGGACAATCAAAGGTAACTACGGGGATTCCACAAGCGAATGCTTCAAGTAAAACAGTTGGAAATCCCTCTAATCGACTACTGTGAATAAAGAATAACGCTGCTTTAAAAATGGGAAAAGGATTTTCAACAAAACCAGGGAGACTGATCCAATCTTCCAAACCAAGTGTTTCAACTTGATGGTGCAAGTGTTTTTTCTGTTCACCTTCTCCTAAAATTAGCAGGCGAATTCCTAGATTGGGCAATTGACTTTCACTGTAGATGTCAATTAAGCGATCAAATTGTTTGAGGTCGGAGTCCATCCTTCCACAGGCTACAATATAAGAAGTACCTTGAAAAGGATTGGGTTCATTCGCTTGTTCTTGAATGCGATGTAGTGAAATGGGATTGTAAATGGTGCGAACATTAGTATAACCATAAGTTGCACGTACTTGATCTGTTATAGCTTGACTAACACAAATTACTTCTTTAGCCTTGCGGTATAGTCGCTGTCCCCAAAATAAACGAGTCGTAAAATACCATGAAAGCTCTGAACTGTGTACCGTTGGAATATAAGCAGTATTGAAAACGAGGTAGTGTAACAACATTTCTGTTAGGGGTTTACTTCTCGTTCTAAAGTCGATGATATAGTCAAAGGCATGGGTTCGGATATAATTGCGAAACAGTTGGTATCGTTTCCATTTATTGGGTAGCGAAGAAGAGGCCGATTTGTAGATACCCAGGTTGTACATTTTACCTCCATACGGATATGAAATAGCGTCTAAGTTGATAATGTTATGCACGTCAAATCCCATCTGGTCTAAATAGATCGATAAGGTGCTGTGCACGCGTTCTGCACCTCCATGGGCAAGGGTATCTCCTAATAAGGCTATTTTTATTTTCTTTTGTGGCATAAAAAGATAAACGTACATTTGAACAAATCACGGCTAAGATAATGAGAATACTTCTAATTGGAGATTATAGCGGATTACATTCTGCCTTAAAAAAAGGATTACTTCAACACCCTTTGGTGAAAGAAGTTGTCCTAGTTGGGGATGGAGATAAATTCAAAGATCTAGCTGTCGATGTGTCTATTCGTCCACAGTGGACTTCCAGTCGATGGACAACCTTTTTTCGCAAAGCGATCCACAAGGTGTTTCGTTGGGACATAGCAGAAATAGAAAAGGGATGGAAAGCGCAACAACAGTTGAAGTCAATGCGCGATTTCGATGTCGTTCAATTGATTAATGATCGACCACTCCAAACACTAGCTTTTTGGGAAAGAAAAATAGTACAGCGCCTATTTGATCAAAATAAGAAGGTATTTCTACTTTCCTGTGGTATTGATGTCATGGGATTACACTATCTGACTGCTCATCCTGAAGAATTGTCTTTGCTCCAACCTTTAAGGGAAAACCCCAATTTAAAATCCCACTACGAATATGTAGATGTATACCGCAAAAAGGGAGTGATTCAAACCCAACAAATGATTGTAGCGCGTTGTAAAGGCATCATTGCAAGTGACATGGATTACGTCAATCCCAATAAAGAACACCCTAAATATCTCGGATTAATTCCCCATCCTATTGTGCTACATTCTCCTGTAGAAGAGCAACAACCCTTAGGGGATAAAGTGTGTATATTTCTTGGTATTAACCGCGGCAACTACTACCAAAAGGGAATTCCGTTTTTTGAAGCGGCTTTGCTTCAAATTCAAGCAGCATATAGCGATCAAATTGAGCTTATTGTTGCAGAACAGTTGCCTTATCAAGCCTATCAGCTAGCACAACAAAAAGCGAATATTGTATTAGATCAAGTGTACGCTAAAGATCAAGGTTATAATGCATTAGAAGCTATGGCTAAGGGAAAAGTAGTTTTTACTGGAGCAAACCAAGAGTTTTTAACGCACTATCAGCTCCATGTAGATGAAGTGTGTATTGAGGCAAAGCCAAATGTGGAGTATTTAGTAGAAAAGTTGAGCTGGTTAATAGAACATAGGGAGGTTCTTACAGCAATAGGTAAACGCGCTCAAGCCTTTGTACACGAGATTCACGATTGTAAGAAGATTGCTAACCAATATGTGAATACATGGAATTCAAAAAACTAAAGATCCTTTATATAGGTACTTCTCTTAGTGGAGGTGGGGGAGTTGCGCGAATCATAAGTCAAAAAACAGCTGCATTTATTCAGGCTGGTCATCACGTGCATATTATCAGTACAAATGACCGCTCTACACAACCCTTTTATGCCTTTGATCCCGCAGTTCATTTTAGTTGGTATCCGAAACCTATTCGAACAATTTTACAAATGAAACGCTATTACGATTTTGTCAATCAAGTAGTTATATCGCGCTTTCAACCGGATGTGGTTATCGTGATCGACAATGGCATCAAAGGATATTGTGCCTCTTATCTACTGAAAACCCAAGCACCGATATACTTTGAAGTACACGGATCGCGCAATTTTTTGTTGAGTCCGATAACCTCAAAGATTAAACGCGTCTTGGTTGATCGTCTTACCCTAGCACTAAGCAAGCGATTTACTGGACTTATTTTGTTGAATACGAGTTCAGCAAAAGATTGGCAACATCGCAATGTGACGGTGATTCCCAACTGGATAGAGCAGAAAAATACGAGTGTAGTAGCAGAGAAAAAACACACTAAGCAAATACTGGCCATTGGGAGAATAGTTCCTGAGAAAAATTACGAAGAACTTTTGGCTATTTGGAGAGAAATTCAACAACTTAGACCAGATTGGCAGTTGGTAGTTTGCGGTACAGGAGAAGTCGGTTATGTCGATAAAATCAAAAAAATAGCTACTGATAACGTAACGTGGAAGGGCGAAGTAGCGCTTATTCAACACGAGATCCAACACAGTGCCTTTGTACTTCATACCTCAAAAATGGAGGGTATGCCTATGGCCTTTTTGGAAGCTATGGTTTTAGGTGTTCCTGTGGTGGCTTATGATGTACCGTACGGACCAGCAGATTTAATTACCTCTGGAATCAATGGATACTTAGTTCCTTTTGGTGATCAACGAAGTATGATTCAACGTTGTTTGGAATTAATAGACCAACCTAGTGTAGTACAACAGTTCGGAGAACAAGCCAAACAAGCTGTAAAGGTCTATGATAAAACGCTTGTTTTACAACAGTGGTTTAGTTTTTTTGAACAGCTTGGATCGCTTTGTGGTAAGCACTCAATTTAAATAATTTGAATAACAACATAGAGGGATTCTCGCTCAAAAGATTGCGTGTAATCCATTTTCCTATCAACAAATCTATACCTGTGAGTAAAGCGGTTAAATGACTCTTTTGTAATTGACTATAGCGATGGCTCAATTGAATTTCTTGCGGATGTATGGTTTGGTTGAGGACTAATGTTGCTAAAACATTACAGGCTTGTTGTGTTCGCTCCAAATAAGTTGCGTTTGACTCTGTACTTAGATGTACCACTTTATTGTTTAATCGTGTTATAGCAATGTCGCGTTTTTGTACTTGCAAAAAAAACAAAGTGTCTTCGTAGCCATAGGTTCGAATAGACTCGTCAAACTGTAGCTGCAATTGTTGTTGATTGAAGAAAAGATTGCAACAAGAATGTATGTGTTTATGCTGTTCAATCTCAATGCCGTATTTCAAACGAAGAGAAGGTGTTTGCTCTTTAGCATCACCCGTTTCATAGGTAAATCCGCCTTGGAAAAAAAGTCCTCGATCGCGTTGATTGAGGTAGTTTTCTATAAAATTTTCGGACAGGGGATAAGTATCCGCATCCAATAGCAATACCCAAGGATATTGTGCTTCAGCTAATAAGTGATTGCGCGTATAAGCAACGTGACTATTGACTTGATTGCTGAGTAAGCGCGTATGCGGTAATTGTACGACAGATGCATTGTCAAATACCATAGGAGATGCATCATCACAAACCAAGATCTCAAACGGAATGTTGAGCGTCGAAGCTTCTAGGTGTAATCGCTCTACTAAAGGTAGAATAGGGTAATTATATACAGGTATTAGAATGGATAGCATACAAATTAAGAGGTACGGTGAATCACTTCGAATAGTGATTTATCGTCGCATTTGAGCGTTTTAGCAGGATACTTCAACAACAACGCATAATCGTGTGTTACCATGATAATAGTACGACCATTTTTGTTGATTTCTAAAAGTAATTCCATTACTTCTGAACTAGTCTGTGGATCTAAGTTTCCAGTAGGCTCATCAGCTAGGATTAAATCAGGATCGTTCAATAATGCGCGAGCAATCGCAATACGCTGTTGTTCTCCACCCGAAAGTTGGTGTGGCATTTTTTGTAAATGAGACAACATCCCTACGCGTTCTAATACTTCCTCAATACGTCTGTCAATAGCTTCTTTTTCCGACCATCCTGTCGCTTTCAGCGCAAATTGTAAATTTCCGTAAACAGTGCGGTCCGGTAAGAGTTTAAAATCTTGAAACACAATGCCCAATGAGCGTCTTAAATAGGGGATATCCTTTTCTTTGAGTTGACGCAAATCGTAATCCACAATGGTTCCTTCACCCTCCGTTAAGGCTAAATCAGCATAAAGTGTTTTCATAAAACTACTTTTTCCTGCCCCTGTTTTACCAATAATATACAAGAACTCTCCTTTGTTTACTTCTAAGTTTACATTGGATAACACTTGATGTTTATTTTGATAAATATTTACATTTTGTAAGGATAAAATTACTCTTGACATAGTTTCGTATGAATTAGAAGGTAAAAATACGAAAAAGACCTGATTTTAAGAAGCGGATGTGGCAGATTTATGCATTCGCTTAAAAAAGATTGATAGCAGCGATTTTTAAGTTGTAATACGTGAATGTTAAGCGAAAGTGCGAATTGGTTAGTTGTAGTGACGGTTATTGGCAGGTATTTATTTTTAAATTGCATGTCTTATACTTTTAGAAGTGGACACTGTTAGAGTTTTAGGGAGATTCACTAGTGTAGTAGAAGAAGCGAAAGGAATAGGAAGTTAGGCGTAATTAAAAAAGGATTTCTCTAATGAGAAATCCTCTTTTTTATTTTACTGTTGCGGTTGCGGGAAGCAACATACTTCTCACTTCTCCGAATCCAATTCGAATTTCGTCATTTTGACAGAATCCCTTCATGGTGATAGTATCGTAATCTTCGATGAATGTTCTAGTCTTGCCATCTTCTAATGTCAAGGGATTTGCTCCTGCCCATGTTAGCTCTAACAGCGAGCCAAAACTATTGGGTGTAGATCCTGAAATTGTTCCGGATCCCATTAAATCACCCGCGTTTATCTTACAACCATTGATGGTATGATGCGCTAATTGTTGACTCATCGTCCAATACAAATACTTAAAATTAGATTGACAAATTAGCGTCTCTTTTCCATTTTCGGGTTGAAGGTATACTTCTAGGTTGATATCGAATGTTTTATCTCCTGTTTGCTGTAAATAAGGCAGTGGAGTAGGTTCTTGTTTTGGACTAGCAGTTCTAAAAGGTTCTAAAGCATCTAGGGTGATTACCCAAGGGGAGATAGAAGTTGCAAAGTTTTTAGCTAGGAAAGGACCTAGAGGAACGTATTCCCACGTTTGAATATCACGTGCACTCCAATCGTTGAGTAAAACCATACCAAAGATGTGGTCTTCTGCTTCGTTTACAGGAATACTTTCGCCAAATAAATTAGCGTCTGTCGTGATAAAGGCCGTTTCTAATTCAAAGTCAATGCGTTTTGATGGTCCAAAAACAGGTTGTGTTTCACCTTTTGGAAGGGTTTGTCCCATTGGACGCTTCACATTGATTCCCGAAGGGATTACTGTAGAGCTTCTTCCATGGTATCCTACTGGAATGTGAAGCCAGTTAGGCAACAAGGCATTCGCCGGATCTCGGAACATTTTACCTACATTGGTTGCGTGTTCTTTACTCGAATAGAAATCAGTATAGTCACCAATGTAAACCGGTAATTGCATTTCCACTTCTTCTATTTTAAAGATAACCGCTTCTCTGTGCTTGGCGTTGCCTTGTAAGCTTAGGTTGGTTTTGTCGAAGATATCCGCAATTCTGTTTCGAACTGCACGCCATGTTTTTTTTCCACTAGAGATGAAATCATTGAGGTTATCTTGTAAAAATACATCGTCAGTTAGCTCGATTCCCTTTAAATAGCCCAACATCTGAAGAGCACTTAAATCGATGGCATAGTCGCCAATACGAGTTCCAATTGTTACAATATCATCTTTCGTAATAAAAACCCCAAAAGGAATGTTCTGGATGGGGAAGTCCGATTGTGCATGAACTTCTAACCACGATTCTCTTTTCGGATCATTTGCCGTAATCATCATATTTATTGCTTAATTAATTGAATGAATAGTTTTATCAAATATATAATTATAGGGCAAATTAACAAACGAATTTTGTACATTTGAAGTCAATTTAACGAAATATACAATTCAGATGAGAAGAGATACAGAAATTTTCGACTTAATCGTAGAAGAAGGAGATAGACAAGTACACGGTATTGAGCTAATTGCTTCTGAAAACTTTGTAAGTGAGCAAACCATGGAAGCTGCTGGTTCTTGTTTAACGAATAAATATGCAGAAGGTTATCCCAACAAACGTTACTATGGAGGATGTGAAGTAGTAGACGTAGTAGAGCAAATTGCTATTGATCGCGCAAAAGCTCTTTTTGGTGCTGAATATGTGAATGTTCAACCTCACTCTGGATCACAAGCTAATACGGCTGTTTTTTCTGCTTGTTTAAAACCAGGAGATAAAATCTTAGGATTTGACTTATCTCATGGAGGGCACTTAACACACGGATCTCCAGTGAATTTCTCTGGGAAATTGTATAATCCGGTGTTCTATGGTGTAGAACAAGAAACAGGTTTATTAAATTATGACAAGATTGCAGAAATCGCGAAGAAAGAGCAACCAAAATTAATCATTGCTGGTGCATCTGCTTATTCTCGTGATATGGATTTCAAGCGTTTTAGAGAAATCGCTGATAGCGTTGGTGCTCTTTTAATGGCTGATATCTCTCACCCTGCAGGATTAATAGCTAAAGGACTGATGAATGATCCAGTGCCTCACTGTCATATTATTACCACAACTACACACAAAACACTACGTGGACCTCGTGGGGGAATGATCATGATCGGAAAAGATTTCCCTAACCCATTCGGTTTAAAAACGCCAAAAGGTGAAGTACGCATGATGTCTGCTTTATTAGATAGCGCGGTATTCCCTGGAAATCAAGGCGGACCTTTAATGCACATCATCGCTGCAAAAGCAGTTGCTTTTGGAGAAGCTTTGTCTGATGAGTTCTTCACGTATATGCTCCAAGTACAGAAAAATGCAAAAGCTATGGCGGATGCATTCGTGAAAAGAGGCTATAACATCATCTCAGGTGGAACAGATAACCACATGATGTTAATCGATTTGAGAAATAAAAATATTTCAGGTAAAGACGCGGAACAAGCGCTAGTAAAAGCTGAAATTACGGTAAATAAAAACATGGTTCCCTTTGATGATAAATCGCCATTTGTAACTTCAGGTATCCGCATCGGAACACCTGCAATCACAACAAGAGGATTGAAAGAAGAGGATATGGATACCATCGTTGCTCTAATTGACCGAGTACTTACAGATCATACTAATGAAGCAGTTATCGAAGAAGTAGCTGATCAAGTAAACGAAATGATGGCTGAACGCCCTATGTTTGTTTGGTAAACAGTTAGCAGTTAGCAGTTAGCAGTTAGCAGTTAGCAGTTAGCAGTTAACGGAAGATTTTCTGAATAAGATAATTACATTAATAATAAAAAAAGGATAAGCTTTGGTTTATCCTTTTTTTGTTATCGGTGATCAGTTATGATTTTGTTGTTGGTTGATTAATCGTTGAATGTGAACAATTCTCACAAAGCACAAACTTCACAAAGCACAACTTACTCCACTTCCATCAAACAATAAAAATGTACGACTTGATTGACTCCAATTTGAAAATGCAATTGGTTGTTTTCTTGTAAGAGGCAAATCTCACAAATATCATCAATACGCGTTTCTTTTAAGAAGTGCATATCGATAACTTGTATTTTATCTACGGCTTTTTGGCAGGCGAAGGCAGCGTCAATACACCACTCAAGGTATTTGATATTCGTAACGTGATTTACCATATCCAAATCGGATAATTTTACCTTCACTTCGTCAATCTTTTGGTAGTTGCCTTTGTGTAGTTTAGCAAATTCAGCTTGTGTTACCTTTTTATCCGTGTATTTGATAAAGTGCTCATGAGGTAAAGCGATGAGCTCGGGTCGACGGCGCTCTGTATTGATGATAACCCATAAAGAGGTTGCTACAGCGATGAGTTGATCCTTGAGGTAGACCTCAAAATTTCGGATGGAACGTACGCCATCAAGGCGTTCAATCCACGTGCTGATTGTAATAGTATCTTGCCAATGTGGGAGTTCGGCTTTTTTTTCAATTCTAAATTTGCTGAGTACCCACGCTTGGTTGTGTTCTTTTAAGTCCCAAAAACTAATCCCTCCCAATACTGAGTGATCCGCAGAAACGCTTTGAACGAGTTTACAAAGATCCACCCATTTTAGGTGTCCCGAAGGTGAACAGGCAAAGAAGTCTATTTCGTAGGACTGTTGATGAATAGAGGTGAAATGGTTGGAAATGGGCATAATTGTTTACTTTAATTGCTTGGTAATGGCTGCAATAATTTGCTTGGGATCTGTTTGATAGTCATACCAAGTAGCGTTTGGCGTTCTTTTAAACCAAGTAATCTGTCTCTTGGCAAATCGACGCGTATTTTTTTTGATTTCTTCGATCGCTTCTTCCATCGTACTGTGACCATTTAAATAATGGAACAGTTCGCGATAGCCTACCGTTTGTAATGCATTTAATTCTTGATAGGGTAGTAGTGTTTTCACTTCTTCTACTAGACCTTTTTCAAGCATGAGATCCACGCGTTTGTTGATGCGGTCGTACATTATCTCACGGGGAGCTTCTAACCCTAGAACGATGGGAACAAAGTTGCGATTCCCCTTCTTTTTTGCTAAAAAACTAGAATAGGGTTGACCTGTTCCAATAGAAACCTCTAAAGCGCGGGTAACACGTTGAGGGTTGTCTAAGGCTACTTTGTCATAGTGTACGGGATCTAACTCTTTCAATTGTGCTTGCAAGTAAGGTAATCCTTTTTCCTCCAAGGCTTGGTTGAGTTCTTCGCGTATGCGAGGATCGATAGCTGGGAATTCGTCTAATCCTTCTAAAATGGCATTGACATATAGACCCGAACCACCCACCATCACTTGTACGTTGTTTTGTTGAAATAAGCGATCTAAAAGAGCGATTCCATCGCGTTCAAAATCACCTACGGAGTAGGAATCTCGAATGCTAATATGTTGAATAAAGTGATGAGGGACAGCAGCGAGTTCTTCTGAGGAAGGAACTGCAGTACCTAAGGTCATTTCTTGAAAGAATTGACGACTATCACAAGATAAAATTTCACATTGAAAATGTTGGGCAAGTCGGATAGCCAAAGCCGTTTTTCCAATGGCTGTTGGACCAATAACGACTAGTAAATAATTTGTTTTATCGGGTAAAGACATCTCCTAATTTTTGGCCGCAATTATAACAATAATTAGCGTCATCATCATAAATAGTTGTTGTACAAGAAGAACAAGTTCTTCTTCGTCTAGCATCGACGCTTTTGTTGCGTTTTAGGCTAGTAAATTCAGCTGTTACAATTCCTGTTGGCACAGCAATAATACCGTACCCCATGATCATAATAAAGGAAGCAATCATCTGTCCTATTGTGGTTTGAGGAGCAATATCTCCATATCCAACGGTAGTTAGCGTTACAATACACCAATAGATACTTCTCGGAATACTAGTAAAGCCATTATCTTTGCCTTCAATGACATACATCAAGGCACCTAAGAGGATAGAAACCACGACAATAAAGTAAATGAAAACAATGATTTTTGTTCGGCTGGCTTTGATGGCCAATTTTAAATTGGATTCTTGTCCAATGTAGGGAACCAAGTTTAAAATACCAAATAAACGCAGTAAACGCAGAGCTCTAACAACAGAGAGAACACCTAAATCCGAAACGAAGAACGACAGATACATCGGCATAATCGAAATTAAATCGACAATACCATAAAAGCTAAAAATGTATTTTAACGGTTGTTTGTTACAGATAATCCGCAATATATATTCAATGGTAAAAAAGATTGTAATCACCCATTCTAAGACCTTTAAAAGGGTGTGATGCTTCATGTCGTAACTCTCAATCGATTCCAACATAACCAAAATCACACTCAACAAGATCACCGCTAATAAAACTAAATCAAATAGTTTACCAGCAAATGTGTTAGATCCGTAGATGATGATATAAATCTTCTGCTTTAGAATATCCCACTTATTTTTTAGTCTGCGTCTCAACGTGTATACTTTTTAATAATGGATTAATTTGTACCCTGTTTTTTTATTCAAATAATTGAGAATAATGTTTCTGTTGTTTCTGTGAAAAGTAATGGGCGTAATGTTTGCTGCGATTCTCGCAGGATCGTTGATTTGGTAGTTTAAATCGTAAAAACAATACCCCGACAATTTTCCGTTCTCTAATACAACTGCACTTCTCTCGTTGATGCTACGTCCTTTATCTAAGATGAGCACATGGCTATCATCGATGTTGTAGTTTTGTAATAAGCGAAGTATTAGTTTGTTGTAATCTGAATAAGCCAAATCAAAAGTAGTGGAAAATGTTTCTTCTGTCACCTTTTTTGATTTTTTTTCATGGAGAACCTCTAAATAGAAAGGAACTTCAAGTTCAGCTGTAATTTTATCGACAAATTTTTTTCCTTCTGCTAAGGAAGTAAAAGCCATGTGATTTTTCTTTCTTCCATCCGTTTTTTCCAAGCTGAAATAGAAATAACCTTCTAGGTTGGTTTTTACATAAAGGGAATAAGGAAAGATTCCTTTTTTGGTAATTTTGTTGTACTTCGGTTTATTCAAGAGCACTTCTTCGGCTTCTTTTAGGATCGCAATTAACTCGTTTCCTGTTTTTTCAAAGGTTACGGTATAGGTTTCCTTTTGCACTTTTTTGAACAAAACAGAGTTGTTGGTAAAGTGCTGCATGATTTTCTTTTTGATATTGCGACTTTTACCAATGTAGATAATTACGCCTTCTTCGTTGTGAATATAGTAAATCCCCACAGAAGTAGGAAGGTTATCTGTAATATCAAAAAATTTAGGATTAAGTCCTGTTTTAATATCAGACTTAATCATACTCGTTAAGATTGTTTTTTCCGTGTCTTTAGATAAAAGAAGCTGAAACAATTTAAGTGTTGCAAGGGCATCTCCATAAGCACGGTGACGATCGGCTAGGGGAATTCCCAAGTTTCTCACCAATTTACCCAAACTATACGAAGGCATTTCAGGCAATAGTTTTTGAGCTAATTCAACAGTACACAGTGTATCCTTTTGAAAATCATACCCCAATCGGCTAAATTCGTTGCGAAGCACACGATAGTCAAAAGCGGCGTTATGTGCAACAAGAACACAATCTTCCGTCATTTCAATTATTCGCTTTGCTAATTCGTAAAACTTAGGAGCAAGGCGCAACATGGCGCTGTTAATACCCGTTAGTTTGACAACAAAAGGCTGTATTTCTTTTTCAGGATTAACTAAACTAATGAGTTGATCCACGATTTGATGGCCATCAAATTTATAGATAGCGATCTCGGTAATCCCTTCCTCATTAAACTGACCTCCGGTGGTCTCTATATCTAAAACTGCGTACAATACTATACTTATTTGTTTAATTCGTAATTGCGTTCTCCAAAAATAGTACTCCCTATTCTAATCATCGTACTTCCACTGGCGATAGCAATAGGGTAGTCGTTACTCATCCCCATTGATAAGGTATCACAAGCAACATTGGGCAAGTGATTATAGTTTATTTGTACCTTTTCAAAAATAGCGTGTAGCGTAGAAAATTCTTGTTTTATTTGATCTTGGTTTTCAGTGAATGTAGCCATTCCCATTAACCCTTGAATCTTAATGTTGGTAAGGGCTTTAAATTCATCGCTGTTTAGCAATTCAAAGAGTTCGTCTTCACTCAGTCCGAATTTCGTTTCTTCATCTGCAATAAACAGTTGCAATAAACAGGCAATTACGCGATTATTCCGCTTCGCTTGTTTATCGATCTCAACAAGTAAACGAAGACTGTCAACAGCGTGAATTAAAGCAACAAACGGAGCCATGTACTTCACTTTATTGCGTTGTACGTGACCGATCATATGCCAGGCTATATCCTTGGGTAGAGCCTCATACTTATCCGTCATTTCTTGTATCTTATTTTCACCGAAAATTCTTTGTCCTGCCTCATATGCTTCTAAAATAGCCGCATTGGGCTTGGTTTTAGAAACAGCTACTAAGCTTACTTCTGTAGGAAGTTCAGCCTTAATTCGTTTGAGATTCTCAGCAATTATTGACATGATCTTATTTTTTTAAATTTCGTACGTTAATAACCCATTCATGAATTTTGGTTCAATATAGGTGCTTTTTGGCGGCATGATTAAATCGTGATCCGCCACTAGTTTAATTTCTTGTACATTCGTTGGGTACAACATAAAACCCACTTCATATTCTCCGTCATCAACTAGTTCCTTAATTGCTACAATAGATTCATTACCAGGAATGTAATCAATTCTAGCGTCATTTCTTAAATCGTCTAATCCTAAGATAGGATTTAAAACAGCATCATACAATATTTGCGCATCTAATTGCATCAAAATATCGTCTGTTTTTATTTTTTCTTTGAGCTTAAGTGAGTAAAAATCACCGTCTAAATACATACCAAACTCCATCTTTTTAGATGGTTTCCACAACTGTTGTTGTTTGTTTTTAATCGTGAATTTCTCACTGAGTAAGGCGATAAATTCTTCTTTGGTATGATTGTTTAAGTCGTGAATAATGCGATTAAACTCGTATATTTTTATATTGTTCTCAGCAATTAAAAAGGTCATCACAGTATTGCTATGCGAATGCGGTTCAAACCCATTTTCTTTTTTGAGTAAGGCTGCAGAAGCAAAGCGATGGTGCCCATCGGCAATATACATTTCTGGAATATTGTCAAATTCTTGGCACAACCAATCAATACACGCTTGATCATCTACCTTCCAAATCGTGTGTCTTTCTTTGGTAACCGTTGTAAAATCGTATATAGGTCTGTTCGTTTTGTATGATGCAATCCAAGTATTGATATGCTCCTTATCGGGATACATCATCAAGACCGGTTCCGTATTAAATCGACTATGGTACAAGTACTCTTTGAATAAGTTTACGCGATATTCTAGGGTGTCTTCATGTCGTTTGATGACATTGTTCTCGTAATCTTCAATGCAAGTGCCTGCAACAATACCTGTAAATTTCCAGCTTTTCGTTTCTATTTGATAGAGATATAAAACAGGACGATCTTCCTTTGTTAGAATACCTTCTTTCTTGAAATCATTAAATTTTGCAGCCACCATTTTAAATCGCTTGTCGCTAGTTACCTTTTGCGGATTGACGTAAGCAGGGTGTAAAACGTGTATGAATGAAAAAGGATTGTAATCTAAAAGATAGGCTAATTCTACTGCATTGTAATCTTCAAAAGATCGACAAGTGACTAAATTAGCTTTATCTCGTGTGGGGCGTATACCCTGAAAAGGAATTATTTTTGCCATTCTTTACTATATGGTATCAAAAGATAAGACAATCGACAATGAATATCGATTGTCTTGCTATGATTGTTTGTTTTAGTTTCTTTTCAATTAAGAAAACATTTTTGCTACTTTTTCCGCTTTTTTGCTTTCAGCATAATCATAAAACCCTTCGCCTGATTTTACACCTAATTTTCCAGCCATTACCATATTGACTAATAAAGGACATGGAGCGTATTTTGGATTTTTAAATCCATCATACATAACATTAAGAATAGATAAACACACATCTAATCCGATGAAATCTGCTAATTGTAAAGGCCCCATTGGATGTGCCATTCCCAATTTCATTACGGTATCGATTTCTTCCACTCCTGCAACACCATTGTATAGGGTTTCAATTGCTTCATTGATCATAGGCATTAAGATGCGGTTTGCTACGAAACCAGGATAATCATTTACCTCTGTTGGAGTTTTGTCTAATTTTAAAGACAAGTCCATAATCGCTTTTGTTACTTCATCTGTTGTGTTATATCCTCTAATGATTTCCACCAATTTCATGATAGGCACTGGATTCATAAAGTGCATCCCAATAACGCGTGCTGGGTTTTTTACTACAGAAGCAATTTGGGTAATAGAGATAGAAGAAGTGTTGGAAGCCAAGATAACATCCTCGCTACAAACAGCACTTAGTTCTTTGAAAATGTTTAGTTTTAAGTTTACATTTTCTGTAGCTGCTTCAATAACTAAATCAGCATTAACAACACCATCTTTTATTTCTGTATAGGTAATGATATTTTCGATTGTTGCTTTTTTATCTGCTTCTGTGATAGCACCTTTAGCAATCATTCGATCTAAATTTTTGCTAATCGTATTCATTCCTCTTTCAATTGCTTGTTCAGAGATATCGATTAAAAGTACTTTAAAGCCTTTTTGAGCGAAAGTATGAGCAATTCCATTTCCCATTGTTCCTGCACCAATTACAGCAATATTTTTCATAAGATATGTAGTATTTACGTGTTAATTTTTAAAGTTAGTTTTTAAATGCTTCTATGATTTGGTAGGCTAAGCGCAAGGCTTTTGTACCATCTTCTAGTGTTACGATGGGTCTTGTTTGATTGACAATTGCATCGTGAAACGTTTCTAGTTCATCTAAGATAGCATTATTTGGTAAAACCGTCGGATTGTCATAGTAAATTTGTTTCTTTATCCCTTCGGCATTTTGTAAGATTAAGTCGAAATCACCTGGTGTTTCAGGGGCATCTTTCATCTTGACAACCTCACATGTTTTCTCTAAGTAATCTACTGATATATAAGCATCACGTTGGAAGAAACGAGATTTTCTCATATTTTTCATTGAGATTCTACTTGCCGTAACGTTGGCAACACAGCCATTTTCGAATTCGATACGTGCATTGGCAATATCAGGTGATTCACTTAAAACAGAAACTCCACTAGCACTCACGTGTTTTACAGGAGAGTCAACCACGCTTAAAATGGCATCTAGATCGTGAATCATCAAGTCTAAAACCACAGGAACATCTGTTCCTCTTGGGTTAAATTCTGCCAAGCGATGAGTTTCGATAAACATTGGATTTTCGATCTTTGAGCGAACAGCTACAAAAGCAGGGTTAAAACGCTCTACATGACCTACTTGTCCTAAAACATTGTATTGTTTTGCCAACTCAATAATAGCTTCTGCTTCTGCTACTGTTGTGGTAATGGGCTTTTCTAAAAAAACGTGTTTTCCCGCTTCGATCGCCTTTTTTGCACAGTCAAAATGAGAAAGGGTAGGAGTCACAATATCAATCACATCAACAGCTTGAATTAATTCGTCAATGCTGTCAAAGAGGGTGTACCCAAATTCTTGTGCTACTTTGTTTGCATTTTCTTTAAAAGGGTCATAAAAACCTACTAGTTCGTATTTTTCTGATTGGTTGAGCAAACGCAAGTGAATTTTACCTAAATGTCCAGCTCCCAATACGCCAATTTTAAGCATAAAAAATTATTTTGAACAAAAATAAAACTTATTTATGGATTGGGTAAAATTTAAGCTTTAAATCTTTTGCAATACTTTGTTGGGATGGGCGTAAAAGGTGTTTTTTATAAAAATATTGGTTACTTTTGTGTAAATTATTTTAATACAGTGAAGGATTCTACGAAGCATCAAGGATTGCGCAATCAGTTGGTTGAAGCATTGAAGGAAAAGGGCATTGAAAATCAAGCCGTACTTCAGGCGATAAGACGCATTCCTAGGCATTTATTTATAGATTCAAGTTTTGAAAATTTTGCCTATCAAAATACAGCTTTTCCCATCGGAGCAGGTCAAACCATCTCGCATCCGTACACGGTTGCTTTTCAGTCAGAGTTGTTACAGATCAAACCAGAGGATAAAGTATTGGAAATAGGTACAGGAAGCGGCTATCAAACAGCTGTTTTAGTTGCAATGGGCGCTCGTGTTTACAGTATTGAACGCCAATTGGAATTGTATAAGAAAACATCACTATTGTTGCCTAAGTTAGGGATTCGCCCCAAGCTATTAACCTTTGGCGATGGATATAAGGGATTGCCCAACTATGCGCCCTTTGATTCTATTATCGTAACGGCGGGAGCCCCTTTCATTCCACAAGCCCTAATGGGACAACTTAAAGTAGGGGGACGTATGATTATTCCAGTAGGAGAAGAACAACAAACCATGATCGAACTCATCCGCTTGAATGAAACCCAATTCGAAAAACACGAACACGGTGATTTTAAATTTGTTCCCATGTTGGAAAATAAAAACTAGATACAAGCAAAAAGCATCTCATTTGAGATGCTTTTTTTGTTGAAAAAAATTATTAAGGTTTGTTGTTTGTTCTAGATAGAAAGCGTGTTATACTGCTTTTCGTTTAGTTGGAACA
The DNA here is from genome assembly GCF_050522425.1 of Myroides sp. C6-3. Lineage (NCBI taxonomy): Bacteria > Pseudomonadati > Bacteroidota > Flavobacteriia > Flavobacteriales > Flavobacteriaceae > Myroides > Myroides sp. C6-3. The sequence goes on from NZ_JBMVQP010000023.1 coordinate 47,047, forward strand.
TATACTTATGTGCATTGGGTGTTCCCACAAAATACGCTGGTAAATCTTTTAAGTCTACTCCGTATACTTGAAGAGCAAATTCACATACAACAAGCTTGATTCCCGCTTTGTTTGCAGCATCTAGTTCTGGTCGCAATTCTTTGTTGTTCAACTCTTGAACCATCTGCCCCATAATTACAATTTCGAAAGCAACAGCCGGATTCGCTTGTTTCATCTCCGAAGCTGTCATAATCGATGCACGTAAATTCTTGGTAGACTGAACTAAAATAGCGTATTTATCTCCTGTTGTTACTTGTAGTGTTGCTTCGTTTGTAGCATGCGTAAGGTTTGTCGCATTCACCATCGTTGTAGTCCCTACTAGCACGGCAATAGCCCATAACATTCTTCTCATAATGTACTGTTTTTGAAATTTGTTTGAAGCAAAACTACAGGATCAAAAGGGAAACAACAGTAACAATTGTTACAGTACAATAAAATAAATTAAGCTACTTTTGAGTTCAATTAAAAAGAAAAAAGATGAATACAATTACAGCTTACTTCAAGAAATGGACACCGATGCGCTACATCCGTTTAGGACTTGCTCTGTTGTTGCTGTTTCAAACGATAGATTCTCGCATTTGGGTATTAGGTATCCCCGCCGCTTACCTATTTATACAAGCGGTATTTAATTTTGGATGTAAGAACGATTCTTGTGTGAGGTAAGGTTTTTTTTTAGGTGAAGTTGTGAGGTTTGCTCTTTGTGAAGTTGTAAATGCTCCACAAAGTACAAATCGTAACGTAGCGAAAATCGTAACGTAGTGAAGATTCATCGCATACGAAAATAAAACATTAACCAATGAGATAAACCTTATAAAAAAAACGGTCAACAAACTATTGTACCAATAGAATATAATTTTCACTTGGATCAGATTGAATAGAGCCACGGATGTACAATAGCTCTTCTTTATTCGTTTTGAGGTTGAGTTTGACTAGACCAACTTCACAGTAGAAGTAAGCGGTGTTTTCGTCTTGTATTGCAATATTGGAGATTGGATCGTTTTGCAAGTCGATTTCCTTTTCTAATTTTCCGTTTTTTGCATTTACAACGAAGAAGGTACTCTTGTTGTTGTACGCGTATAGTTTATTGTTGAATACTTCCATTTGTTTGAGTTCAAAACGCGATTCTGCGTGTTCTTTGCGTGGAACTTCCGTTTGCCAAGTAACGGCTCCTGTTTCTGGATTTAGCGCATAGAAATTACGTGCAGTTGCCAATAAGAGCTGGTTGTTCTCATAGGCCATTTTATGTCCTACAGCTCCTTCGGGTAGTTCTTTTTCCCATACGATATCTAACTTTTCAGGATCTAATGCAAAGAGATCTCTAGATAAATCAGCGATAAAAACGCGCGTTCCATCTGTTACGGCTCTAGAATACATGCCCGTTTTAAATCCGCGGATGTATAGTGCTTGTCCTGTTTCTGCATTAAAACTGTAGAAATAAGGCGCATTGGGAACGAATATTTTACCATTGCTGTACAAAATAGGCATGTGGTTGTATGGGTATTCTAGTTGGTAATTCCAAATGTGAGATCCTGTTTTTTTGTCTAGTGCATAGATGTTTTTATTTTCGTGTTGGGTAACGACATATAATTTATCCTCGTGAATTACAGGGATTTGATTGATCATCATTTTGTTGAGCGCTCCATTCTTCAATCCAATTTTTACTTCCCAAAATATCTTTCCTGTTTTGTGATCTAGGGCATATAATTCTCCATTGTGAAAGGGAACATATAAAACGCCGTCTTCTAAAGTCATTTTGTTTCGCGCATAGGTAACCGTAGAGTCACTAGCGGCAAAAGACCAGTTGATCTTTTGAGTTTCAAGATTAAAGGATTTAACTGTTCCGTCATAATCATAAATGAGGATTGCATTTTTATCTAGGGGCACTTTTTCATATTCGCGATAGCGATCATGGAGTACGAAGTCGTATTCTGTTCCAATCTGCTTGTTGGAATACTGATTGGTTTGACTACGCGGGGCCATCTTTGGAGCCACCGGTTCTCCGTCTCCCGTTTTAGGGTAGTTATCTGATTCTCTGTTTTGACCTATCGCCACAACAGTTAACAAAAAGACTAGCAGAAGAAGCAGATTCTTTTTCATTGTTCAAGTTGTAATGTTTGGTTGTAGTTATAAAAAAGCATCCAAGAGGATGCTCCTATACGGGAATGATCGCTTTAATACGCTTTCTTCAAGCGATCTAAAGCTATTTTATTGTCTCGATCTTTGATGGTTTCTCGTTTGTCGTAGTTTTTCTTTCCTTTACACAAAGCGATATCCATTTTAGCTAGTCCTTTTTCATTGATGAACAAACGAAGTGGAATAATCGTCAATCCTTTATTTTGAACACTTTTGTGTAAACTCTTTAGCTCTTTCTTATTCAATAATAGCTTGCGTTCCGTTTTAGCTTTATGGTTAAAGTGACTGCTATTGGCGTATTCCTCAATCTGTGAGTTAATCACAAATAGTTCTAGATTTTGGAATTCACAGAAACTCTCTGCAATACTAGCTTTTCCTAGTCGCAATGATTTAATTTCCGTACCAGTAAGTACAATTCCAGCGGTATATTTATCTAAGATTTCGTATTCGAACTTAGCTCTCTTATTTAGAATGTTGATGTTCTTTTGCATAGCACAAAAATAATAAAAAATTAAAGTAAAACTACTTTTGCATAGAAACTGTTCTTTGGCTTTAGGGAAATTGATCAAACAACAAAAAAGGCTACTACCAAAAGTAATAGCCTCTATCTATATAAGGGAAGTGGGATTATAGAAATTTATATCCAACTGCAATAAACCACGTATTGGGTTTAGATGAAAAATCTTTGCTGACATTGCTAAGACCCCCATCATATGAAACGTCAAAAGTGAATTTTAAAACATCAACCCCTGCACCAACGCGGTATCCAATGTTTGATTTGTCAAATTCATTAAATGCGTTATCAACAGAACTCTTCGATAAGTTGTTCAATACAACCGAGTAAACACCACCACCGAAAACTCTTACGTTATACAACGGACTTTTCAATAGTTTATATCCGTATACTACGGGGATTTCGATGTTTTTCATCGTTGTTTTATCACTTCCAAGAGGAGATTCAAACTTAACGCTTTTCTCCGTGTACATTACATCCGCTTGAATATACGAGCGATTTAAGTTAATACGCGCCATTGCACCTACTCCAAACCCCGATGAGTTTTTTGTACTGTACTCTTTCGGATTACTCGAGAAATCAGTGAAGTTTAACCCTGTTTTAATTCCAACGTTTATTGGAGATTGAGCATAAGAGTTGAACGCAAATGTCGTTAGTATAATGCTAAATAGTAAACCTAATTTTTTCATAATTCTCTTTTTATTTAACTGCTAAATTAAGTAAAAAAGAATCGCTTACAAATAAAGATCATCAAAAAAACACAAATGCGTTTACTAGGAGAAGGCGGTGAAATTGAAAAATCGCGATTTTTTGCCTTTTAAAGCTGCAAAGAAGGTCATCTTTTAATGGGCTTAGTCTTCATGATTGCAAAGTAAGAAGCCGTAAAGGCAGATAAGCTTTTATAGCCAATTTGATGTGCTATCTCACTGAGGGTATATTGCTGTTGATCAAGTAATTCAATGCTCTTTAAGATGCGAATTAGTTGGGTGTATTTTTGAAGGGTAATTCCCGTCTCTTGTTTGAATAATCGCTGTAAACTGCGGATTGATAGTTGAGCAATGGCAGCGAGATCGTCTATTTTACAAGTAGTTGCATACGAAGTATTGATGTGATTACACACATCTAATAAAGGAGGATGCGTAGGTACTGGAATCTGTAGGGCTTCATTTTCTTGACAAAATGCTGGTAAATTGCGCAAAATCGCTTGAATAAAAAGCACTTGTTCAGGTTGTTCTTCAAGAACCTGGTTCCACTTAGTGGCGTATAAAAGCATCTCTTTTAATACGGGAGGTGCAGAGAAAACACGTACGTGCTGAAAAAAGTCGTCTTGTGGAACCGTCTTGAACAGAGCAACGCGTAAATGAACGGCTTGAGCTTCTGAACTAATGCGATGTTCAAAATTAGAAGGAATCCAAATGACGTGATTTTGAGGAACTAGGTAGGTTTTTGTACCCAAGTGAAAGTATTGGTATCCTTGTTCTACATAGGTTAATTGATAGCGTTGATGCGCGTGAACGTAAGGATCGTGTATCCAGTTTTGTACATACCAAAAATAGGCTTCAATGGAGATATTATCCATATAATCTCCTTTATTTTGTTCCGTTAATCCACATTTAGTCGTGTCGTTTTGCATCTACTTTTTGGCAAAGTTAATAAAAAAACCACGTTTATCTTTGACTTTGAAAAAACAAGAGAAAATGAAACAAGTTGTTATGATTCTTTTAGGAGTCGCTAGTACACTAAGTTCACAGGTTATGGTGGGACAAGATAAACAAACTGCTATTTTAGTACTCATTGATTCAGATCAAGGAGGTACTTATGCCTTGGCGAAAGAAATTGCACAGGGTGTTGAACAACAACAAGGCGTAAAAGCGATCATCAAAAAAGTAAAAGAAGATGATCTTACTGTTATGAAAGAAATTCCTGTTGCAAGTTCAGAGGAGTTACCTCTATACGACGGAATCGCTTTTGGATCACCTGTATATTTCGGAAATATAAGTACGGGCATGAGTGCATTTTTAGCAAAGACCGTTGACCTTTGGACTCAACAGGCGTTAGAAGAAATGCCCGCAACGGTGTTTATGTCTGGCGGTAGTGGTGCAGCAAATGAATTGGCTTTACAAGCGTTTTGGAATACGTTGTCCGTTCATGGAATGTTGATGATTCCCAATGGGATTAGTGGATTCGAACGCATAGATAAAACCGTCGTACAAGGTAATTCGGTTTTGGGAATTACAAGTCCCGCTTCGGTCTCTGCTGTTGAACGACCTACAAAAGACGAACGCTTTTTAGCACGTGTACAAGGAGAAAAATTAGCGCGGATCGCTTCAGCACTCCAAGGAAGTAGAAAAAAAGAAGTAGGACATTTGAAACAAAAGACTTCTGTTTCAAGAGATGTTAATCGCATTTTAGAAGAAAAGAATATTGTTCTGCCGACTTTGCCCAAACCTGTTGGAAACTATGAATTGTACGTGCGTACGGGAAATTTGGTGTTTATAAATCAAGTGGCATTGAAAGAGGGCCAAATATTCAACCCTGGAAAAATAGGTGTTGACCTTCAAGAGGAGCAGGTACAAGAAGCTGCAAAAGTAACCATGCTCAATGTTCTTGCGATATTGAAAGAAGCCGTTGGTGGAGATCTGAATAAGGTTAAACGCTGTGTGCAATTGATTGGTGCGTTTAATACGGTAGATACTTATACGCAACATGCGGTGTTGATGAATCCCGCTTCGGACCTTGTTGTGGAGGTGTTTGGTGAAAAAGGAAAACACACGCGAAATACGGGAGGAGCAAGTTCTCTGCCTTTAGGATCTAGCGTTTCGATTCAAGCGGTTTTTGAGGTGGAATAGTTTTTTTGGAGGGAAGAGAGTGAAGCTGTTTTCTTTCCAATTAAAAATCAAAAAAAATAGAAACGCAAAAACACTTTTTTGTACTTTTGACGAATCACCCATCACCTTACGCGAAAAAAACGTTTACCAAAAATTACAAATATGCGTAAAGCTTTTGGCCTATTTTGGGTCCTATTTTTTCTGTATTTCATTTTTGTTCATCCTGCTATTATCTATTACGGGAGTGAATATCAAAGTCATCAATTAGACGCTGTAAATCCGACTGAAGCCTTGGTATATCTAGGGTTGAGTATAGCACTTTGGGGAGTTGTATTCGCTGTTTTATTGTACCTTATTTTCAAGTACACTATTCAGTCTAAGCGAAATATAGCGCAAATTAATCAAACGGGTAAACGCTTAGAAGCTCGTATTGTTCAAGCAAGTAGAAGTATGGTGTTCAAGCACAAGGAAGTGCTCAAATCACTCGTACTTGCTTTGCCTAATCTCGAAGGGGAATCCATTCGACATACCCTAGAAGTAAGAGATGCTAGACCAGAAGAAAGGCGTTTTGAAGAAGGGAAAAGATTACATCTTCGCGTAGATCCGACCTTTACCCAACAGCCTTACGTTGTTGTTGAAGGAGCGAAAGGTTACGTAAACGCTTGGTTTTTTGTTGCCTGGTTGCTTTTTTTAACGGGAATAATCTACTATTATAGCTATTCTTATCAAGTAGAAAGTCAAGGGTATGGTTGGCGTTTTTTAACGTTGAGTCATCCTTTGGTCAGCAGTGCTGGTTTTTTGATTCTATTTACTGGGATTATTTATGTGATTGTAAAGTTCTTGTTTTTTCGCAAGATGAATATTGGAACTTCTACTTTGGCGCTCAAGTTTAGAGGAAAACGAGCCAATGGAACTGTGGTACAGGTGCGACAAACAGGAACGTATATCAATGAGCAACCAGAAGTTCGATTTGATGTTGAATACATGGATAATACCGGTGTACTGCATCAAGTGGTACTAAAGAAAATCGTGTCTTTACTCGATGTAGGAAACGTTAAAAATCAAACCACTTGCGTGCTGTTCTACGATCCTAAACAACCCCAAAAAGCGAAATTTGAACAAGATGTTAATCCAATGTAAACCATGAGAAAAAAAACGATACCCCTCAGTCTACTGTTGCTTGCTCTTGTTTTTCTGAGCTCGTGTTCCGATTTTTTAAAGTCGATTGAAGAGACAAAAAAGGGAAGAAGGGATAGCGATGCCGTTGAGGAAAAACCAGTACAGCAGCAAAGGGAACTCCAAGTAGAGGAAGTTAGAGTCAATCAAGTCCAAAAGAAGGTGGAGTTTGCCGCTCATAAAGAAGAACTACAAAAAGTAGAAGAAGCACTGCGCAATCTCCCTCAACTGAAAGACAAACCTATCTACGTTTATCAATCCATTCATTTTTACGATAATTACCGTGTCTTGCTGCGGATTCAAAATCCTGATAACCCCACGTATGTCGATGAATATTATTATGTTGATGGACATTGGCAGGAACCAAAACCTGTTGTACTGTCTAAACACACGAAAGTTGAACAAGACGTCGTATCTTTAGATGAGATTCCATTTGTACGGGCCAATAAGGTATACGAAGTATTAAAAGCTAAAGTAGAAGAAATAGGGGGAGATCCTACGGATCTACTGGTGTATGTTGTTACGAGAAACAATCGCGTACGCTGGTACCCACGAACAATTAGCAATGAGCGCGCCAGGTATGCTATTGAATTTAAAAAAGACGGAAGTTTACTTTCTTTTGAACAAGAATAAAAAGTGTAGCAATGAACATAAGAAGGCGGTAAACTAAAGGTGTAACTTACAGGGCGTGGTGATTTTATGCAGCTTCGTTATACAGTCGCAGTCGATAAACAAAAGCCCGCGATTTCTACTTTATACCGGAGTACCAAGAGGTACTCAAGTACATGATGAAATCCGTAAAAGTAAGCGAAGAAATGATAGCATCCAATTGATGTAATAATGTGTATAATGCAAGAGAATTGTCCTACCTTTGTACAATTAAAAATATACAAGAAAAGAAGTTATGGGGATTTTTTCAAAAACTTGTGAATATGCCTTACGAGCGGTTTTATATATTGCCAAGCGAAGTGAGCAAGGGTATAAATCGGGGATAAAAGAAATTGCGCAAGAAGTCAATTCTCCGGAACATTTTTTAGCCAAGATCCTTCAAAAGTTGAGTAGGGAAGGACTCATACAATCAACTAAAGGACCGAATGGAGGGTTCTATCTCGAAAAAGAAGATTTCAATCGACCACTTGCTGAAATTGTAGAAGCGGTGGAAGGAAAAGAACTCTTTATGGGCTGTGCTATGGGTTTGAGCTATTGCTCAGAAACCAATCCTTGTCCTTTACATCACGACTTCAAGAAGATTAGGGATAATTTAGCTTGTGTGTTGAAAACTACTACAATTGGTCAGTTCAATCAAGGACTTATTGATGGAGCGTTTACCTTGAATAAATAAAATAGTTTAAAAATTTAGGTGTTTTTAGTTGAATAAAGGATATAAAAGTCTTTTATTTGTAAGGCAATAGAATTTCCTTTTAGGAAAAGGATAACTATATAAAGGATAAAAGACTCTTTTTGTCCTGTAATTTAAAACTAAAGACAAATGACAACAAATCAAATTGAACTTGTACAAGCTACAGTTCCTATTTTAAGAGCCCATGGAGTGGCGCTAACGAAGCATTTTTATCAGCGTATGTTTGAACACAATCCGGAGTTGAAGCATGTGTTTAACATGGGAAATCAACAAAATGAGAAGCAACAAACAGCGTTGGCATTGGCAGTTTTAGCTTATGCAGAAAACATTGAACAGCCAAGTGTATTACTACCTGTTGTAAATTCAATTGGACATAAACACACAAGTTTAGATATTCGAGCAGAACATTATGCGATTGTAGGAAAACATCTTATTGCTTCGATTAAGGAAGTGTTAGGGGAGGTAGCAACGGATGATTTACTCGGGGCATGGGCCGTGGCTTACCAAGAGTTAGCTGATTTGATGAGTGGACATGAGCAGCAAATTTACAACCAAAAAGTAAGTGAGAAAGGTGGATGGACGGGATGGAGACCCTTTGTTGTCAAGGATAAAGTGGTGGAATCTAGTGAGATTACTTCCTTCTATTTATATCCTGCAGATCAAGGACCAATTGCTGATTTTAAACCCGGACAGTATTTGAGCTTGCGCTTATTTTTACCTGAGTTAAATTTATTACAGCCTAGACAATATAGTATTTCTTGTGCTCCGAACGGACAGTACTACCGCATTTCTGTAAAAAGAGAAAAGGGAAGTCAGCATCCTGATGGGTTGATTAGCAATCGCTTGCATCAAGTTGTGCAAGTTGGGGATGTGGTGGAATTATCCGCTCCTTCGGGTGTGTTTGTTTTGCAAAATACTAAGGCGAAAAAGAAAGTATTTATTAGTGGAGGAATCGGGCAAACCCCATTGTTATCGATGTTGGAATCGTTGATTCTACAAAAGGACGCACCTGCTGTTCAATGGATTCACGGTTGTAGAGAAGTGGAAGTACACGCTTTTAAGAATAGACTAGCGGAAGTTGTACAGCAACATGACAATGTACAACAACACATCTTTTATGATGTAGTAGAGGAGACTGCAGCTCATGTGAATAAAGGCTGGGTTGAGCTTGCTCAAGTTAATGATGCTGTTGTATCTCAAGATGCGGAATACTACATCTGTGGCCCTCGTGGTTTTATTGAAAAACACTATCAGTATTTAGTGAGTCAAAACATTGATAAGGCATCGATTTTCTTTGAAGAATTTGGACCTGCTTCCTTGCAAATGTAAAGCGACCAAAAATAAAAAATCCCCTTGACTTTCTAGGTTAAAGGGATTTTTTATTTTTTTTCTCGATATAAACCAAGTCAGGATGGATCTCCTGTAAGGTCGTTATAAAGTCGTTTTTGTCTTTTGGTGATAGTAAAATACGGTCATAGGTATTAAAGTGAACATCCAGTCGATCCCTCGATAAAGCAGGTGCACTTACTAAACTGTTTGATTCTTCTATCTTTCGAATGCTACTGATGGTCAGGGTTTGGTTTACGGTAAAACCGCTTCTAATATGCAGGGTTTGCGCTACAGTATCAATTTCATAATAGGTGCGTATATATAAATCGCCTATAAAAAAAGCGGTTACAAGAAGCACAAGGCTAATGATCCATTCGGGTGAAAAAAAAGCAGCTACGAGGCATCCTATTCCTGTTGCACCAAGGCATACAACCAAAAGAACCGATATTTTACTTCTGTATTTTATTTTCATAGGAACGAAAAAGGTTTAAAACTCAAATGTAAATCAATTTTAATAAAGTAGAAAAACATTCTTCTGGTATTAGCTGGACTACTGCTAATTGTAAAACTGAGCTGTACTAATGCTCCATGTAAAGATTACTTTTGTGCTCAAATCTAGCAAAAACCGGGGTTAGGTTTGATTCAATAGTTTAACTACAACTTAATGCAACGAGTATGAACAACAACAACAACAACAACAACAACAACAACAAACTATTATTTGAATTAATTAAAAGAGAGGAAACGAGACAGCGCGAGTCTTTAGAGCTTATTGCATCAGAAAATTTCGTAAGTGATGATGTGCTAAGAGCAAATGGCTCTATTTTAACAAACAAATACGCGGAAGGTTATCCTAGTAGACGCTATTATGGCGGTTGTGAATATGTGGATTTGGTTGAAAATATGGCCATAGAAAGCATCAAAGAGATTTTTGGGGCTACTTATGCGAACGTACAACCACATGCTGGTTCTCAAGCAAATTTTGCTGTATTAGCTGCTTGTCTACAGCCGGGGGATAAGATTTTGGGTTTTGATTTAACGCATGGCGGACATTTAACGCATGGTTCGTCGGTTAATTTTTCGGGTAAATTATACCAACCTGTTTTTTACGGTGTAGAAAAGGAAACGGGGGTATTGGATTACGATAAGATACAAGCGATTGCTCTACGTGAAAAACCCAAGATGATTATTGCTGGTGCAAGTGCGTATTCGCGAGAGATTGATTATAAGCGATTTAGGAAGATTGCGGATAGTGTACAAGCCATTTTGTTGGCTGATATGGCGCATCCTGCAGGTTTAATTGCCAAGGGATTATTAAGCGACCCTGTTGCGCATTGTCATATTGTTACGACGACTACGCATAAAACACTCCGAGGACCCCGTGGTGGTGTGATCTTACTGGGACAGGATTTTGAGAATCCGCTGCAACTCAAGAATGCTAAAGGAGATATAAGATCCATGTCTTCTGTTCTTGATTCTACGGTTTTTCCAGGTAATCAAGGTGGACCACTGATGCATACCATTGCAGCTAAAGCGGTGGCTTTTAATGAGATTTTAACTGATGATTTTGCGTACTATGCAAGACAGATTCAAAAAAATAGCCGTACGATGGCTCAAGCTTTTCTCGATAAAGGCTATACGGTCGTATCAGGGGGAACAGACAACCACTTGATGTTGATCGATTTGAGCAACAAAGGCATCACCGGAAAAGAAGCTGAACTAGTATTAGAACAAGCGGGAATTACCTTAAATAAGAATATGATCCCGTATGATAAACAGTCTACGGCAGTTACCTCTGGTATTCGAATTGGAACGCCTGCGATTACCACACGTGGGTTGCTACAGAAAGAGATGTATAGCATCGTAGAATTCATTGACGAAGTATTGAAAAATAAAGATAACGCTGTAAAACACCGTCAAATAAAAGAGGAGGTTCAACGCATGATGCAGGACTATCCCATGTTTGCATCGTAGTGTTTACTATTGATCTGATTTGTATGTTGTGGGTCTCTCAATACGGATTGAGAGACCTTTTTTAATGCAGGAAAATGAGGGGGATTTGAAAATAACTGGACCACCATAAAGTTTGAAACTGGCATATAGTACTAATCCAAATAGCTCGTACTTTTGTGCGTATAAATAATACAAAACGAGCAAGTGATTTGGGTTTCGGCCTAAATGTACTGGAGTGCGAATACAAACGAATACACAAAGCTATATATGAATACAATTCAGATGGTCGACTTAAAGCGACAGTACCAAAAAATCCAAACGGAGATTGACGCTGCAATTAAAGAAGTAATCGATAGTGCTACGTTCATTAATGGACCTGCAGTTAAGACATTTACTACTAATTTGGAAGCGTATACAAAGGCCAAGCATGTGATTCCTTGTGCGAATGGTACAGATGCGTTACAAATTGCTTTAATGGCGCTGGATTTACAACCGGGTGATGAGGTGATTACTCCTTCTTTTACGTTTATTGCTACGGTAGAGGTTGTTGCTTTGTTAGGGTTAACTCCCGTGTTTGTCGATGTTGATCCTGCTACTTTTACCATGAGTATTGCGGATCTACAACAAGCTATTACACCGAAAACCAAGGTGATAATTCCCGTGCACCTATATGGTCAATGTTCGGATATGGAGCCGATTCTGGAATTGGCTCAAGCGAATAATATTGCAGTGATCGAAGATAATGCACAAAGTATTGGTGGGCATTATGTAGGAAAGGATGGTGTGTATAAAACAGGTACAATGGGAACGATTAGCAGTATTTCGTTTTTTCCATCTAAAAATCTTGGAGCTTATGGTGATGGGGGAGTGATTATGACCAATTCTGATGAATTAGCTGCGAAAATGTGGAAGATCTGTAATCACGGTTCGGAAAGGCGCTATTATCACGAAATAGTAGGTGTAAATAGTCGATTGGATAGTATACAAGCTGCTATTTTGAATGTAAAACTCAAATACTTAGATGCGTATTGTGATAAGCGAAGAGCTGTTGCCGCTTTTTATAATCGCGCTTTTTTCAATCACCCAAATGTAATTACACCCTTTGAACCAGCATATAGCCATCATGTCTATCATCAATATACCTTGATTTTGGAAGATGTCGACCGAGATAGGGTGCATCAAATACTCGCAGAAAGAGGAATACCGACGATGATTTACTATCCTGTACCTTGCCATCAACAAGAAATGTTTCAGCAATTACAGGATCGAAAGTACGATTTACCGCATACAACTTATTTAACGTCTAGGGTGTTGTCGTTGCCGATTCACACAGAGTTGACAGAAGAAGAACTTAGGCATATCACGACACAAGTGCTCGAGGTTATCGAAGAAGTAAAAGCTAAATCCAACTAATAAGTATCGAAGGGAGATGGAAGTAAAAAGCAAAAAAACAATTGTCATTCACAGTAAAGTAGCGTATGGCTATGTAGGGAGTAATACGACTGCTTTAGTATTGCAACTAGCGGGTCAAGATGTAATTGCGGTGCCAACGGTTGTTTTATCCAATCGCTATGGTTTGCCAACGGTAGGCGGTGGATTGATGCCGCGTGCCTTATTTCAAGATGTACTCGACGGAATCCGAAAGCTGAATATCTTAGATGAAGTGTCTTCGATCGTAACGGGGTATATTGGATCGGCTGAACTAGTGGAGAGTACCGCACAATTTATTCGCGAAATAAAAAAGAGTCACCCGCATATTTTATACGTGTGCGATCCTGTAATGGGGGATGTGTCTCGAGGCTTATATGTGGATCAAGAAGTACCAAAAGCGCTCCTACAACAATTAGTGCCTTTAGCAGATCTCTTGACGCCTAATCCCTTTGAAATGGAAAGAATCCTAAATCAAAAGACAACAACGTATGAAAAGATGGTGGAGGCTATTCAGCAAGATCCGATCTTGTTAACGAAAGATATATTGATTACAGGTTGTCAATTTGAGAATAGAACGAAGGAAGTATTGCAAATTGTTGTCAAACAAAAAGAACACTATGAGGTAGTGGAGGTCGACTATGTTCCGGTTGATCCACCGGGAACAGGAGAGCTTTTCGCGGCCGCTGTCTTGCTACTCAAGTTAAAGGAGTGCGAGTCGTATGCAGTTTGCGCCAAAGAAGCAAGTCTTTGGGTTAAAAGAGCGTTACGTCGTATCGTTAATGAAGGAAGAAGTGAATTCGATTTAAAAGATATAATGGCGGTGCATCCGCATAGCACAACGTAAAAAGGAGAAGTATACGCGACAAATGGCTATTCGCTCGGGTAGCTTTTGGAAATCAATAAAATAGGTTGTATATTACGTTTTTACCGAAATAAGGTTCCGTGGCCGATTGGGAGGCCTGATTACGCAATAATCAGTAGATTGGTTCGAATCCAGTCGGAACCTCAAAAATGGTTTACAGTTGACTGTTCACGGTTGACCGTACGCTATAAACAAAAAAGCCTTTCAATGAAAATTGAAAGGCTTTTTTTATGTGGGGAGAGCAGGATTCGAACCTGCGAAGGTTTCCCAACGGATTTACAGTCCGTCCTCGTTGGCCGCTTG